>JAPLJV010000049.1 GCA_026388415.1 Deltaproteobacteria bacterium
CCAGGACATAAAGAGGCTTTCTGTTCTTGATAAAAATACAGATATTTGTATCAAGCAAATACATTACAGACCCTTTCGCTCCTGCATTTGCGGCTGTTCTCTCCCGTTTTCCATGAAATCATCGGTAAACCCATGTAGGCCATGGAGAAATGTTTCCCACACGCGGTTCTTAGGAAAGAGAATGACAGAATCGCCAATCTTTTGAATTAGCACATCTGTTCCTTCAAAATTGTATTCTTTGGGCAGACGCACCGCTTGACTGCGTCCATTTTGAAATAATTTAGCTGTTTGCATACCACACCTCCATAATTAATATATACCGTGGTATATATCTTGTCAAACTAAAAATCTCATTTCAGATTTTTGTTTTTGTTATTTACGTCCAACGCCAGAAATAACCCGCCGGCCACGGCATGAACGGTTTGGCACCGAACGAAGTTCCGGTCGGGTTGATTGATTTGTTATCTTGTTTGCGTTTATTGGCTTTTGCATATTCGGACTTTTACCCATATTATCCAGCAATCCACGAACTTATAAACTGTAATAGGAAACCAATCGCAAGGAATGAAAATGCTTTAACGGGTAGATTCTTGAAATATGATTTTTGCCAGAACAGCGAGTAGCCAAATTTTATATCGTCTTCACCCAACCGATCCGAATTTCTTATACTGTCAATAAGGAGGATAAAGCAGCCAATGAAATCTAAGAACAGCCCCGCTTGCGTCAATATGTTTTTCATTTCATTTTTTCCTTGATAACGCCAGGGACCACCCAGACTGCTATCTATGAGTATTTATTTGGGGCTTTCATATCCTTAGGTCTGAAGCTTGCTGTGTCAAATCTTCAATGGCGCTAAGAACCATCGCTCGATTTCGGTCGAAGACTTCGCGGAATTCTTCGCTGTAACAATGGGTTTTAGACAAGTTGTTCCGCTCCAATATGACAAATTTCCGCGATTCTTTAACTCTGGCAATCAGAATATCCAAGCTGTCTTTGAGTGACGGGAAATACAGTATTTGTAGCATTTTCATTCTGTTGACAGGGAATTTATCTAGTACAGCACTGATGTCACCTTGAACCAAGTATCCGAGAGTCAGTTGATCAAGCCAGTCATCGCACTGGTAGGCAAGAGCCATCAACTCCTCCAGCTTAGATCGTGAGAGGACTTTGCGTTCCTTTCGTGACTGTAAGCTGAAAAGTAAGAAGCCAACGCCGATCGAGCTAACAAGACTTATCAGCCCTCCAACGGCCACGAGGACGATCTGCGAACTACCCTTTTCAGTGGTGCTTCTGTCCACTGCTTTGACAGCTTCTTGGGCGAACCCCAAGGACACGGTTCCCCAAAAAGTCATTAGGCACATGAGAAATATGCATGCCAGTAGGGAAATCATGTCTTTGTTGCCGGTCATAGTATCGTTACCACGAAATACCCTTGGCGGTCAGCCAATTTTGTGACTCCGTATGGCCCAGCCTTGCGGCAACTTTCAGGTCTGCGATAGCCTGCTGAGAGTTCCCCAACTTGTTATAAGAAAGCCCGCGATTTACGTACGCCTCTATGTTTTTTTGATCCATCAAGATTACCTTATTGAAGTCCTTTATGGCCCGGTCGTATTCACTCATCATGTAGTAGACGGCGCCCCGATTCACGTAGACAAGATATATGGCAGGCGATTTCTTACCTAATTCTATTGCTTTGCCGTAGTCTTTAACGGCAGCATCGAGCTTCCCAGTCTTGCTGTATGCGAACCCCCGGTTATTGTATGATTCGCGGTGCTTGGGGTCGATCCGTATTGCTTCGGAGTAATCACGTATTGCCTCCTCATATTCGTTCTTTTGGCCGTGATCGTAACCTTTTTGAAACCAACTCTCGGCAGTGGAGTTTGCTCCGTAGGCAACAGCCGAGCTGAGGTAGAAAAAAAGAACGATACATAAGGATAAGAATAACAGATATCTAAACTTTTTCATCGCCAGCCTCCTCGGCCTCAAGACTTCCGAATTCTCTTGGTCTGCATCATTTGCTTTAGATAACGACAGGCATCACCGGTGGCTGTGAGCCGTCCGGTGGATGCCATTGTTAGACCTCGTCTTGAATTGCTATATGCACTTCTACAATCTTGTCTGTGTATTCCAGGGCATCTTCACGACTTCCCTTGGCCTTGGGTCTTCAGTTTGCAGGAACATTCAAGAATTCAATTGGTTACCTTTGCCCCCGATATGGCATGAACCTTCGATTATGTCAATAAATATTACCCTTTGCTGACCCCCGTCGCGATGAAATCCCAAGGCATGATTTCTGTGGAGTCCTTTTGTCGGTACGTAAGAAAGAAGGATCAAGGTTGGTTCCCATTTGATTTTAAAATGAATACCCTATCCGGCGGGATGGCCACGGCAATGTCTGTTCTTTTACCGTCAAATAATTTTTGCATCTTGTGATAAGGTATTTCCACTTCGAGCAAAATGTCCGAGTTTACGGGAGAAAAAATAACGGTGGCGCTATGTCCCTTTTCAAAGCAGGCGGTAATTTTGCCGTGCAAGGTGGGCATTGAAATTACTTCCGGTGATAAATTAAGAACGCCATTAATACGTTCTGCGTCGTAGATTATCAGGTCCTCAGCCCTTATGCCAACATCAAAATTTTTTCCCTCTGCTTCTTGAGTAGCCCAGCCGTCGGGGATGGGCAAGGCCAGATTTAATTGGGGAATCAGCAACTTTTGTTCTGAAAATATGCCGGCAAAGATGTTTCTGACGCCGTAGAAGGCGGCTACCGTTTTATCTCTGGGGAACCTGGCCTGTTCTTTCGCTGCGCTTTGATGAACCATCCCATCAATCAGGATGCTGATATGATCTCCTAAAAAAAAGGCTTCTTCAAGGTCATGGGTAATGATGATTATCGTTAAATGATGCCGGATTTGCAGCTCTTTTAATAAAAACCAGAATTCTTTTCTGAGACCGGGATGAAGTCCGGAAAAGGGTTCGTCAAGCAAGAGTATTTTATCCCCCGTGGCAAGTGCCCTTGCCAGAGCCACTCTCTGTTTTTCGCCGCCGCTGAGAGTGGCAGTATTCCGATCATAATAGCTTTTAATATAGAGAGCCTCTGCTATTGCATCGGCATTTCTTATTGATGCTTCGCTACACCTTCCTCTTGCGGTCAAACCGAAATAGATATTTTCTTTGACCGACAAGTGGGGGAAAAGCGCCAAATCCTGAGGGACATAAGCCATGTAACGCAATTCCGGAGCATGTGCCGTAATATCTACGCCTTCTAAAAATACTTGCCCGCCGCGAGGTTTATGAAATCCGGCGATGGTCTCGACTAAAATAGTTTTTCCGCTTCCCGACGGACCCAATATTGCGTGGATGGTGCTGTTATTGATAGATAAAGAGATATCTGCAACTTTAAAATCGCCAATGTGGACGGAAAGATTCTTTAGCTCAAGCATGGGGGATCCCTTTTTGACGGGATAGTCTTTTATAGATATGCAGTACACCGAGACCGATGATAACGGATAAAAGGATCATGACAACGGTGCCTTCAATGTCGGCGGAGGACAGTCTCATAAAAACGGCAATAGGAAGCGTTTCTGTTTTATTCGGGATGGAACCGGCAATTGTTATGGTAGCGCCAAATTCGCCAAAGGCCTTTGCCCAGGTCAAGATGGAGGCGGAAATAATACCTCCCTTGCATATGGGCAATACTATGTTTTTAAAGGTGTAATATGGCGAAGCGCCCAAGCTCCGCGCCACATGCTCGTATCTGACCGGCACTTCGTCCATAACGGCTTTGATTAATCTCACGGCAATGCCGAGCACGGTAACCAACTGGGCAAGAATTACGCCGCTTACGGTGAAAATGAAGTTACCCGCATGTTCATTAATCCACGAGCCTGCGGGATTGTTGAAAAATATCAGAACCATTGCTCCGAGGGCCGCGGGAGATACTACCAATGGCAGTTCCAGAAAAGTATCAATCAGTGATTTGAAGCGAAAGTCATATCTGGACATGGCATAGGCGGCAGGAATTGCTAAAATTATGGCAATCAACGTTGCCGCCGTGGCCGCAAAAAGACTGAGGCCTAAAGAATATATTGTGCGGCTGGAGGTCAGGATGCTTAAAGAAAGAGACGGTTGGAAAAAATAAAATACGGAAACGACCAACACAAAGTATAAAAGGAAGATCCCGGCCGCATTTATTATCAACGTCCGTTTCAGGCTGACATTAACTCTCATTCATTGATCCAGGCAGCGGGCACGCTATATTCTCCGCCCACTGGTTTTGGTGCGCCAATATATTGATAGGCTTCTTCGGGAGACATAAAATAATGATATTTCCTGAAGATGGCTTTACCCTCATCAGACAAGATAAAGTCAATAAATTTTTGTGCCGCCCCTCTGTCTTTCGTATATCGGGATACGGCAATCGGTATATACCCGACCCGCGATATTTCTTCTTTTGCCAAATTAACGGTTTCAATTCTTTCCGGATCCCAATATTGGAAAACGCTCCATCCCAATACGGCGTCGGCGGTATGTAACGATATGGTCGTTGCTGTTTTTTCGCAGCTTTCCGTATAATTTACGATGTTTTTTCGCAAGGCTTTTATCTGTTCTTTAGCCAAATTATTTTCAATAATCTCGACGGCGTACAGCCCTACACAAACCGTATCCGGACGCGCTATGGCTACCCGCAGTCCCGGCGCAGTCAGATCGCCCAATTTCCGGATATTTTTTGGGTTTCCCTTCCTGACATTAATAGCCGGAACAAGGTAAACAACCTTTCTCTCCGTTTCATTATAAACAGCACCTTTCTTTTTCGCCGTTTCCATGAAATCCGATGAACCGGGGAAATAAAGATCGCCTTTTTTAGCCAGCATCATTTGTGAAAGCACATAGCCCGAACCACCAAAAAGCAAATCAACCTTGACACCCGTCTTGCTTTCATAGACCTTTGCCGCCTCTTCGGTAGGGGGCTTGCTTGCTGAGCCGGCAAAGACAAGCAAGGACTTATTTTCTGCATACACCTGGGCATTAATAAGCAGCGTTACTATGACGATCAATATTCTTAGCGCGTTCATTGATTCACCCCTTTCTTCTTACTTCTTACTCAAAACTGAATCCGTCCAGATAGAGGGAAAGCTTGTCGCGGTTTTCCGCCGACAGCTCCGGGCAGTGCCCGGCGCCGTACTGGCCTTCCACCACTTGGGAGGCAAAGACCGTGCATGTCGGCTGGCCGCATTTCCGGCAGTTTGTTTTCGGCAGCAACCGCAGAACATTGATCAGCACTAGTTTTACTTGCCCCTCGTAGCAGGGCGTGATGTCTTTCCGTTCTTCCCATACCTCGTTGATCTTATCTTTCCACCACTCAAGCACCAGATCAGTGTCTTCCTCATCAACCAAGCGGTTAACCACAATCTCTCGCGCTCCTATCTTGATAATCCTGCCCTGCAGGTGGAATAAGACCACCGGCGGGTCGCGGAAATATTCCTTGCCGTGCAACACGGCATTAAGATAGGGCAATGCTTCGGACACGTCCTCGTTAAGACTGGCAATGCAATAAACATTTTCGGAACTCGGGAGGCATTCGGGCCGGGAAATCCGCTTAGTGTATCCGGTTAACAGCATGTTATCACTCCCTACATTCAAATTCTTCAATCAAAAAATCCCGACATCTTCAGTCAATTTGGCCGCCTGCTTTCGCCGGCTTCAGAGAATGCAGGAACGCCTTCGACTTCTCTTTCAGCCCATCAAAGAGGCTGTAAAGGATCGGAACATACACCAGCGTCAGGAACGTGGAGACCAGCAAACCGCCGATCGCCACCACGGCCAGCGGCGAGAGCCGTTCCAGGCCGATCGCCCATTCGAAGGCGATGGGAATCATGCCAACCGCCGTCCCCACCGCGGTCATGAGGATGGGTCTCGTTCTCACCCGTACGCTGCCGATGATCGCCTCTAGAATGCCGTCCCCCTTTTCCCGCGCTTCTTCTATAAAGTCAATGAGGAGGATGGAGTTTTTGACGACGATCCCCGCCAGCAGGATCATGCCCATGAAGGAGGGCTGGCACTGGTGCTTTCCCGTCAGCAGCATGGACCATACCGCCCCAATGAGGGCGAGAGGAATGGCCGACATGATGGTCAGCGGGTGGAGCCAGGATTTGAAGGCCGGCACCAGCGAAAAATAAAGCAGGATAAGGCCGATCATCATGGCGGCGCCAAGTTTTCCGAAGGAATCCTGCATCTGTTTTGACTCGCCTTCCTGGGCGATCGTGTAGCCCGGCGGCAACGGGATACCCTGCAAAGCCTTGTCCATATCGTCGTGGATATGGCTTACGGCGGTTGTGCTTCTATATCCATATATATCCAGGGTCGGCTGAAGGTATTGTCGCGAAAGGGAGGTCTGCGTCTTGAGCGATGACAAATCTCCGAGCTCTTTCACCGGCACCGCACCCTTCGGCGTCTGGATGAGCATGGAGGCGATATCCTGCATAGTGTTTCTGGCTTTTTGTTCAAACTGCACCCGGATGAAATAGCCGTCCTGTCCCGGCACCCTGAAGACTGAGGATATGCCCCCTCGCACGGCGGGGGCTATCTGCTGGGAGATGGCCACGGGTGACATGCCGTAGAGGGCGGCCTTCTCCATGGCGACTCGGAAGGTTATCTCCTTCTTGTCGTATGTCCAGTTTCTGGAGATGCTCGTCAAACCTCTTACCGGTTTTAAGCGCTCCATGACCTCGCTGCCGATGGAGTCAATGATCCGCGTGTCCGGTCCGCTGATCATAATATCCACGGGCGCCTTGATGGACGACATGGGGGTGGCGCCGTAATCGTAGACATCCACGTACTTCAAGCCGGCGATTTTTCTGAATTCCGCGCGGAGCCGGTCCTCAATCTGCCAGAGGGACTCTTTCCGGTGGAATTTATCAATTAAATGCACCGTCATCAAGCCCTGCTGGGGAATCCTGCCGCTTCCGAAGCTGACCACGCCGGGCTCGGAGCCCACCATCGCCGACACCCTCACCACGCCCGGCGTCTTTTTGATGATCTCCTCCATCCTGTTCAATTTATCTTCGACCATGGACAGGGATGTGTTGGAGTCCGTTTCAAAACTCACCTTCATGATGCCCGTGTCCATGGGCGGCATGAGGTCTCTGCCCACGAGGGGCATCTGCTTCAAGGTCAGGACCAGGACGATTATCGCCCCGGCAAGGAAGAGCAGCCGGTGTTTTAATGCCGTTCCCAGTATCCCCACAAAGAAGTCTCTGACAGGCGAGATGAGATATCTGTCGAAGAGCTGCACTATTTTTTCGAGTCGGTTCTTTTTTGCCTCGGCCTTGAGTATCGTCGGCGCGAAAAGGGGAATCACCGTGACCGACACTATATAGGAGACGGCCAGGGCAATGCTCAGCACGATGGAAAAGGGCCGCAGCACAGTCTGCACATAGCCGCCGATGAAGATGATGGGCAAAAGGACCATGATGGTGGCGTATGTCCCGGAGAAGACGGCGAGCATCACCTCGTCCGTGCCTCCGAAAACAGCCTGCTTCAGGTCATCGCCGGCGCTGTGATACCTCCTCTCGATATTTTCGAGCACCACGATCGCATCGTCCAAGAGCATGCCGACGGCCAGAATTATTCCTGTCAGGGTGACCATGTTGAATTCCATGCCCATCACGTACATGACGGCAAAGGTGAGCAGATAGGTGAAGGGGATGGATATGGCCGCGATGAACATGCCCCGGATATCGGCCAGGAACAGAAAAATCACGAATACCGTCATGATGATGGCGTCACGCAGGGCGTCAACCATATTGCCGACGCTCTTTTCTATGAGATCTTTCTGAGTATCGGCGATCTCGAAATTAATCAGGGGATACTTTGCTTTCAGAGCCGGAAGCGCTTTTTCGACGGCCCGGATGGTATCCATGTCGTGTCCCGCAGGCGAGCGCAGGATGCTGACGCCGATGGCCGGCCGGCCGTTGCCATGGTAGAGGGACTGCCGCTCCTGATAGGATGGGATGACATCCGCCACATCCTTCAGCCTGACGTCGCCGCCGCCGATATGGGCAATGATGATCTTTTCGGCGTCTTCCTTTCTGGCGAGTTCTCCCTGTGTCTTGAGGATGTACTGGTCTTTCTCCCTGATGATGAGGCCGTTCGGAATATTGAGGTTCTGCGCGGAGATGGCGGCGATCACCTGGGTGATGTTTATCCCGTAGCCGTTCAGACGGTCGGGCTTGATCGCTACGGCCAGCTCGGGATTATAGCCGCCAAAGACCTCCGCATTGGCGACTTCGCTGATCCGGAGGAGATCTTCTTTAATGTTGTTATCGGCCAGTTGCCGTATTTTTGCCAGGTCGTAGGGGGCATTCGCCTTTGGGGAAAGCGCCAGGATCAGGTCCGGCTGCGTCGCCTTGCTGATCTTGAAGATCTGGGGTGGACGAGTATCGGCGGGCAGTTGCCCCTCTATCTTCTTCAAGGCATTCGCCACATCCGTCGCTCCGGCTTCGAGCCCCTTTGTGTATTCAAACTCCGCGGTGATCGCGGTGACCTCATCCTTCGTGGACGACGACACCTTGCGCAACTGGTCAATTGTGTTCAGTTCCTTCTCGATCAGCCGCGTGATCTTGTCTTCCACATCCTTGGCCGACGCACCCGGATAGGGGACAATGACCGCTATCTGCGGATAATCGCTGTCGGGGAAGAGATTGACGGGCATCTTCCGGAAGCCGATGATCCCGATAAAGACCGCCAGAAACAGGAAGGACGAGATGAGATAGGGTCTTTTGAGGTACTTTTCGGTAAATTTCATCGCGTCTCCTCCCGCAGTTTTTGCGGCACTACGGGCATGCCGTCGGAAATCCGGAGGAGTTTCCCTTCATCGCCCAGGATGACCATCTCGCCATTCTTGATGTCGCCCTTTAACGAAGCGGTTTCGCTGTTTTTACCCGTCACCTGAACGGGTGTGATTATTGCCTTGCCGTTTTCAATCTTATAGATGAAGCTCCCCTTCCGGTTTTCAAGGAGCGCGTTGAGAGGCACGGTGATCCCCCGGTCCGTTTTTCCTGTTGTCACATCCACCCCAACCGAGCCTCCCGACGGAACGCCGAAAGGTCGCTGCAACACATCTATCTCAATGGTGCCCATCGTTCCTGCCGTAACCGCCGGATAGACCCTGCTGACGAGGGCGTCTGTTTTCTTCTGTCCATCGGCAAGGATCACCCTGCCGCCTTTTTTCATCAGGGACATGTCTGCCTGGGGTATCTGAACGACGACCTTAAAGGCGGACAGCCCTTCGATCTTCAATACCGGCCTGCCGGGGACCGCGAGGTCGCCCGGTTCCTGGAGCCTTTTGGCAACAACCCCGTCCAGGGGGGAATTGAGCTGCGCGTAAGAAGTCTCTATAGTTGCGGCCTGATAAACGTTTCTCAATGCCTTGACCTTCTCCTCCAGGCTTTTTACCTGGGCGACGGCTGCATCCCGCTGCGCCCGCGACCGCTGCCATGCCTCCTGCGAGATGGCGCCTTCTTTCTGAAGCATTTCATCCCTTGCGTAAACGGCCTGCTGGGTCTCGTAAAGACTTTTTACCCCGGCGAGCTGGGCTTCCGTCGCCGGTATCTCCAGGGCCTGCGCCGACTCCCTTTCCCGGAGCGCCCGGTCGTCAATGGTGGCCAGGAGCTGTCCTTTGCGGATCATGTCGCCTTCCCGAACTGTAACCGAAAGGAGATTCCCGGTAATGCGCGGTGAAACGTCGGCGTAGTGCACGGGCATGACCGTACCGAGATAGTGCGATGACAGGGAAATGCTTCCTTCCCCTGCCTCCGCCGCCTCGACCGGCAGGGGATAAGCAGCGACCGCCGGCGTCTTCTCGATGGCCGCCTTTTTCATCTTTACAACCACCACAGCGCCGATTATCAGGAGTACAACCGCTATAACCGCTATTGTCTTTTTCATTGTTTCACCCCTATCGTTCCTGTTGCCCTTTTGTATTCAACTATTGCCGCATTGTCGTCGTAAAGCGCCTGGTAATAGTTCGCCTGGGCAAAGCTCATGGCCGACTGCGCCAGCAGGGCATCGGTGATCGTACCGGCGCCTGTTTTGTATTTTAGCTCCTCGATCCTAAGTGCCTCCCCGGACTGGTCGAGAGCCTTTTGGGCAACTTCCAGCCGCTGCTTAGCTTCCCGGAAAGACGACAAGGCGTTTTCGATCTCTGTCCCCGCCTTTAACTCCGCAAGTCTGAGCTCCTCCTCCACCCTCTTCTGCAGGACCTGCTCGCGCCGGATATCGGACGACGCAATTCCCCCATCGAAAAGGTTGATCGAGGCGACCACGCCCGCCTCCCAAACCTCTTTCCTGTCCCCTATAGTTGCACCCGCTTTGTTACCGTAATTGCCGACGACGGCAACGGCCGGATAGCGCTTCGCGCCCGCAATATCAACTCTTTTCCCGGCCTGTTTCACCTTTTCCGATAAGATGACAATATCGGGCCGCGATTTTATCAGATCGCCTGTATCCCGCTCCGTGATCGTTCCCTCATCGCCAAGACTGCCGGCAATGTCACTTATCCCATGGGCATCAATTCCCATGAAAAGGGCCAGCAGGTTTCTGGTACGGTTGATCGCCTCCCGGGTTTTGATGAGATTCTGCTTTTCTCCTGCCAGTTGGACATCAATCCTGAGCAGTTCGAGATTGGCCGATCGGCCTGTTTTGACCAGAAGTTCCGTATTCCCCCGCTGCCTTTCCAAGGCTTCCACCGCCTTGATGTTGGCCTTTTTCAGCTCCCTGAGTTGCAGGAGTTTATTGAACGTATTCATGGTATTGGCAACCAGTTCCTGTTCAGTAAAGGCCGCCTTCGATGACTGTACATTCTTTTCCAGTTCCGCCAGGGCCACGAGGCTCGTCAACCGGCCGCCTTCGTAGACGGGTATCCTGAGATAGGCATTCCAGGAATAAACGTCATCGCTGAACTTGGGGGGGATCGTCATGCTCTCCGCCGGAACATAAGGGACGGCCTGGTTATCCTTCATATAGGCTGCATTGAGGTCGAATCTCGGCAGCAAGGCGCCTTTGGAGCTCCGCAGCGCCTCCTTGGCCGCATCGCTGTCCAATTCCGCGGACCGCATCAGGGGGCTTTGCTTCCGGGCTATGTCCAGGCATTCCTGAAGATTAAAGACCCTGCTCTGATCCGCGGCGTTGACAGTCGCGGTCATGAGTAACAGAACAGAGATAATTACCGCCTGTTTTTCCCAGTGTAATAGTTTCAACACGATTGACCTCCTGATAATTATCAGAATTAAATAGGTAGCTTACGCTCGGCACCCTGCATATCATTGCCGCCGTCTTTAGTCCCGCTCTCCACAAATCCCTTAATGATGATGCGCCTCTCCCGCGATCGGGGTGCGGGGCTGGCAATAGAGCCCGTTTGCTCCACATTCTGCGGATTCCATCTGGAGCACCGAATGTCTGATTCCCATATGGGCAAGCTCGTGTTCTATTTTTTTCCTGATGGCGTCAACCTCGGCCAGAGGTTGCTCTTTCAGCCGCACATGGGCGGAAAAGGCGGGATCATTATGCCCGATAGACCACAGATGCACGTCATGCACATCAACCACGCCGGTCACCAAAGAAATCTTTTGCGATATCTCTTCCATGTCCAACCGCGCCGGGCTTAATTCCAGAAATATCCGCAATGCTTCTTTCGTAACGCCAATTCCGCCTACGATGATGATCACCCCGACTAAGGCGCTGACCAGCGGATCCGCCATCTGCCAACCGGTGAACCTGATCACCAAACCGGCGGCGATGACGCCAATCGAGGCGAGGGTGTCCCCCAGCACATGGAGCCAGGCGCTCTTTACATTCAGATCCTCATGCTTGTGACCCAAAACGAAGGCGATGGCGATGTTTCCTGCCAGGCCAATCAGGGCGATGATGAGCATCAGTGAGGTATCAACTGCCGGTGGCGCTTGAATTCTTTTGTAGGCCTCAACAAAGATAAAAAGCGCAACAACGACAAGACTGACGCCGTTGATCAAGGCGGCCAGGATGCCTATCCGGTGGTACCCGTAAGTCGCCTTTCTGTCCGCTGGTTTCTTCATGATGAGAATAGCCAGCAGGCTCATGCCGAGAGAGAATACGTCGGTGAACACGTGCCCCGCATCGCTTAAGAGGGCCAGGCTGTTGCTGACAATCCCGCCCACGATTTCGCCGATCAGGACGACGAAGGTTACGATCAGGCTTATAACTAATTTTTTTATCATGGTCATGTACCAGTTGCCCAATCTACTGAAGGGACAAGGCATTGAAAAGATAACCGACCGCCATGATGCCGATACCCACTATACCGATGAATACCGCAATCAGGCGGGGCTTCAGGACTTTGCGCAGGATGATGAACTCCGGCAGGGAAAGGGCGATTACCGACATCATGAAGGCCAGCACGGTC
>JAPLJV010000050.1 GCA_026388415.1 Deltaproteobacteria bacterium
GCCTGTTATGTCCGCGGCGGCAAGTCTATTGCGCAAGAGCTGCAAAAACAATTTGGTATCAAGGATGGCGAAACTACGCCTGACCGGATGTTTACACTGGAAACGGTCCGTTGCCTGGGAGCCTGCGGTCTCGGACCTGTCATTGTAGTGGATGATCATGTTCATGGCCGAGTCAAAACGGCCAAGATTAAAGAAGTATTGAGTCAGTACAATTAATATGATTTTCAGCACATAAAAAATGGAGGAAACGCCGATGGCGAAATTAACTATTGCGGATTTAAAAAAAATTAAGGAAAAGGTGCACAAAGAAATGTCTCTGCGTGACGGCGACCGTCGCGTCAAAGTCACTGTTCATATGGGAACCTGCGGTATTGCCTCCGGCGCCAAGGAAGTTATGGATGTCCTGCTGCAGGAGATTGAAACCGCAGGCACAAATGATGTTATTGTTACCACATCCGGATGTATGGGACTTTGCAGCCGCGAACCCCTGGTCACCGTTGAAGTTTTAAATCAAGCACCGATTAAATATGAATACATGAATCCCAATAAAATGAGGCAGGTTTTTAAAAGGCATATTTTAGAGGGAGAAATTCAGACGCCCTTTGTTCTGGCGAAAGGCTCTGAAGTAAACAAATAAATTTATCGCCCATCCCGCGGTATATTATAGCGCGGGATCATTTCTGAAGGAGGATGTTGGCTAAATGAAGGTTTTTCGTTCACACTTATTAATTTGCGGAGGTACGGGTTGTCAATCTTCCGGCAGTCTCGCCGTCAAAAAAGCCTTATTAGAAGAAATTGATAATAGAAAATTAACTGAAGAAATAAAAGTCGTAGAAACGGGATGCAACGGCTTTTGTGCCTTAGGCCCGATTATGGTTGTTTACCCTGAAGGTGTAATTTACGTTAGTCTAAAACCGGCCGACATTCCCGAGCTGGTTGAAGAGCACCTGATCAAGGGAAGAATCATAGAGAGGCTCTTATATCGCGAACCAGGCACTGATAAAATAATTCCTACCATGCAGGAAATTCCTTTTTTTGCTCTTCAGGAATTGAGAGTTTTAAGAAACCGCGGGCTTATTGACCCCGAAAGAATTGAGGAATATATCGCTCGTGACGGTTATGCCGGCATGGCTAAAGCGCTTACGGAAATGACGCCGGATGAGATTGTTAAGGAGATGCTTGATTCCGGCTTACGTGGTCGTGGTGGCGCAGGATTCCCCACCGGGTTGAAATGGAAGTTCGCCGCTCAGTCCCAAAGCGATATTAAATATGTTTTATGTAACGCTGATGAAGGCGACCCCGGCGCCTTCATGGATCGAAGTGTTCTGGAGGCTGACCCTCACGCCGTTCTGGAAGGAATGGTTATTGCGGCTAAAGCCATCAACTCCGCTCAGGGTTACATTTACTGCCGCGCCGAGTACCCGTTAGCGATTCATCGTTTGAATGTCGCAATTGGCCAGGCTAAAGAAGCAGGCTTGCTGGGAAAAGATATTTTGGGCACCGGTTTTAATTTTGATCTGGAAGTTTATCAGGGCGCAGGCGCGTTTGTCTGCGGCGAAGAAACAGCCCTGATGACTTCTATTGAAGGAAAAAGAGGCATGCCTCGCCCAAGGCCGCCTTTCCCCGCCGTGGCCGGCCTGTGGCAAAAACCAAGTATCCTGAATAACGTGGAAACTCTGGCTAACGTCGGACAGATCATGTTGCGTGGGGCAGCCTGGTATGCTTCCATCGGCACGGAAAAAAGCAAGGGCACAAAGGTTTTTGCTTTAACCGGAGATGTGGCCAACGTGGGATTGGTCGAGGTTCCCATGGGAACAAAATTAGGCACCATCGTTTACGATATCGGTGGAGGCATTCCCAAGGGCAAGAAGTTTAAAGCCGCGCAATTAGGCGGACCATCCGGCGGTTGTATTCCTATTCAGCATTTAAACGCTTCCGTTGACTACGAAAAGGTTGCCGAACTTGGCGCCATCATGGGTTCCGGCGGATTGATCGTCATGAATGAAGACAAGTGCGCAGTTGATATGGCCAGGTTCTTCATGGATTTCTGCCAGGATGAATCCTGCGGTAAATGTACTCCCTGCCGTGAAGGCACCAAGCGTATGCTGGATATTTTAACCAGAATTACGCAGGGAAAAGGTAAAGAAGGAGATATTGAGCTTCTGGAAGAAATGGCCGGAGTTATTAAAAACGCCGCGCTGTGCGGACTGGGGCAAACAGCTCCTAATCCGGTACTGAGCACCATTCGTTATTTCCGCAAAGAGTACGAGGAGCACATCCGCGAACATCGCTGCCGTGCTGCTGTTTGTTCGGTGATGTTTAAATCACCCTGTCAGCATACCTGCCCGATTGAGATGGATATTCCTTCCTATATTGCTTTGGTCAGAGCGGAAAGATTTGAAGATGCTTACAAGATAGTTTTGCAGACCAACCCTTTCCCCTCGGTTTGCGGCAGAGTCTGTGATCATAAATGCCAAAGCAAATGCCGCCGCGGCAATATGGACGAAGCCATAGCTATCAAATTCCTGAAGCGCTTTATTACGGACAACGCGCCACGTCCCAAAATTGAAGCCGTGCCTGTCACCCGTAAAGAAAAGATTGCGGTTGTCGGCGGAGGTCCATCGGGTCTAACTGCTGCGCGTGACCTGGCATTGCGCGGTTATAAAGTAACTGTTTTTGAAGAATTACCCAAAGCCGGCGGAATGCTTTATTGGGGAATCCCCTCTTACCGTCTGCCGCGAAACATTCTGGATTCTGAAATTGACGATATTCGCCAGTTGGGCGTAGATATTCGCCTGAACACACGCATCGGCCGCGAAATATCATTCAAACAGGTGGAAAAAGATTTTGACTTTATCTACCTTGCCACCGGCGCTCATAAGAGCCAGAAAATGGGGGTGCCGGGTGAAGATATGGGCAACGTTTTCGGCGGCGTTGAATTCCTGCGTGACTTTAATGCTAATGAAGATAAATGGCTGAAAGGCGAAAAAAGTCTTGGTAAAAAAGTTGCCGTCATCGGCGGTGGGAACTCCGCAATTGATGCCGCCCGTGTTGCTCTTCGTATCGGATCAGATGTAACCATTCTCTACCGCCGTTTAAGGCAGGATATGCCCGCGGCCGAAGAGGAAATTAAGGCCGCTGAAGAAGAAGGGATCAAGATCGAATACCTCGTCGCGCCACTGAAGATTGAAGGTAAAAATGGAAAAGTCAGTTCGATTGCCTGCCAGCGAATGACGCTGGGTGACTTTGACAATAGCGGCCGTAAGAAGCCTGTCGCTGTTGCCGGTTCTGAATTCACGCTAAATGTTGATGCAATTGTCGCGGCTATCGGCCAGGTGCCAGATATGAGTTTCGTCAATAAGAAAACCGGCGTGGAAATAAATAAGTGGGATTTTTACACCGTCGGTAATGATTATAAATCCCGCACAACTAACCCCCGGTATTTTGCGGGAGGCGATGCGGTAACCGGCCCCGATACGGTTATAGCGGCAATCGGCGAAGGGCATCAGGCGGCCGATGACATAGACACGGCAATCCGTAAAGCTAATGGTGAACCTGCTTACGAAAAACCGGCTCTGGAAAAAATTGATGTACCTTTAATCATAGACGAAGAAAGTATCGAAGCTCCTCAAACGGCTATGCCGGAAATGAGTCACGGCGCCCGCAAAGTGAGTTTTGCGGAAGTGGAGCTTGGCTTTAGTCGCGAAGATGCCATTAAAGAAGCATGCCGCTGCCTGCGCTGCGATGCGGCTATTTAGAATATTATTACAGAGCCTTTAAGGAGAAATAATTTATGTCAACCGTTAAATTGACTATTGATAATCGTCAGATAGAAGTAAATGCGGGCGCAACCATTCTGGAAGCCGCCCGCAGCGTTGGAATCAAAATACCCACTCTTTGCGCTTGGACGGAAATTAATCACACCCCGGGAGCCTGTCGGGTTTGCATGACAGAGGTAGAAGGTCAGCGCAGCTTGATTGCGGCCTGCGTTTTCCCAGTAGCTGAAGGTATGGTTGTCTATACCAATACGGAAAAAGTGCGTATGGCTCGGAAAATGGTTGTGGAACTGTTACTGGCCAATCATCCGCAGGAGTGCAACTTTTGCGTGAGAAACGGAAGCTGCGAATTGCAGAAAGTCGCTGAGTTTGTCGGCCTTAAAGAAGTCCGTTTTGATTACACTCAATTCCCGAAGGAAGGAATGATTGACCATTCCAGCCCCTCGATTGTTCGCGACAGCCGCAAGTGCATTGAATGCCACCGTTGCGTGGCGGTTTGCGAGCAGATTCAGACGGTCAGTGTTTTGACCCCAGCACATCGCGGCAATCATGTTAAAGTTGTTCCGGCCTTCAACCTTCCGCTTGTTGAATCCAATTGTATCGCCTGCGGTCAGTGCATTCTTGTTTGCCCGGTCGGCGCTCTTTACGAAAAGGATGATGTTGATTTAGTCTGGAAAGCGCTGCAAGATCCAACTAAACACGTGATCGTCCAGGAAGCGCCGGCAATTAGAGCTGCTCTGGGTGAGGAATTCGGTATGCCTCCGGGAAGTCTGGTTACCGGAAAAATGATTACCGCTCTACGCAGGCTGGGATTTGATAAAGTATTTGACACCAATTTTACGGCCGATCTCACCATCATCGAAGAGGGCAATGAATTGCTTAAACGTGTCAAAGAAGGCGGAAAACTCCCGATGATCACATCCTGCAGTCCTGGCTGGATCAAGTTTTGCGAGCATTTTTACCCCGATCTTCTTGATCATCTGTCCACCTGTAAATCACCGCAGCAGATGTTCGGCGCATTGGCTAAAACATATTATGCCGAAATTTCCGGAATTGATCCGAAAGACATAGTTTCCGTATCCATTATGCCCTGCACAGCCAAGAAGTTTGAGGCCCAGCGGCCGGAAATGGCGAGCAGTGGTTTCCGCGATGTTGATTATGTTCTTACCACTCGTGAACTTGGCCGGATGATCAAAGAAGGCGGCGTTGATTTTGTCAATTTGCCGGACGAAGATTACGATGCCCCGATGGGTGAATATACCGGCGCCGGAACAATTTTCGGGGCGACCGGCGGCGTTATGGAAGCCGCCCTGCGAACTGTCTATGCCGTTGTTACGGGAGAAAACCTACCCAGCTTGGATATAACACCTGTACGTGGCCTGGAAGGTGTTAAAGAGGCAACCGTTAAGGTGGGACCTTTGGGCGATGTCAAAATCGCTGTGGCGCATGGTCTGGGTAACGCCCGTAAAATCATGGACAAAATCCGCGCGGGAAAAGCCGATTATGCCTTCATTGAAATCATGTGCTGCCCCGGCGGTTGTATATCCGGTGGGGGGGAACCGATCCCTACCAATAATGAAATCAGAGTGTTACGTTCAGCGGCTCTTTATAACGATGATGGCAATGTCCAGAAAAAACGTCAGTCTCACGAAAATGAGTCGGTCAAAAAGCTATATGAAAATTTTCTGAAGGAACCTTTAGGACACAAGTCGCACAAGCTTCTGCACACCAAGTATGTAAAAAGAGGCGACGAATTGCCTCATAGAAAAGATAATTAAATTGTTTACCCAAGATTAGCTACCATAACAAAGAGGTCTGTCCTGCCGGACAAACCTCTTTGTTTTTTCAGCCAAAAGTACAGGTTATTTATGAGAATCGAACATGATTTTCTGGGATCATTAGAAATACCTGAAGATGCTTATTGGGGAATACATACCCAGCGAGCCATTAATAATTTTCAAATCAGCGGCATGAAAGTAAATGACGTTCTGATCAGAAGTCTTGCGCTGACAAAGAAAGCATGTTGTTTGGCCAATCTGGAAACCGGCCATCTCTCGGCGGAAAAAGGAAAAGCCATTATTGCCGCCTGCGATGAAATTGCTGCCGACAAGCTCTCTGACCAATTTCCCGTTGATGCGCTGCAGGGCGGTGCCGGAACCTCTACCAACATGAATATCAATGAAGTCATTGCCAATCGCGCCATTGAGCTTCTCGGCGGACAGAAAGGTAATTATTCTCTTATAAATCCACTGGAAGACGTCAATCTGCATCAATCCACCAACGATGTTTATCCCACAGCTCTAAAAGTTGCCGCTATTTATAGACTGCGCGATTTATCCAAAGCCATTTCCGGTCTGCAGGGAGCTTATCAGGAAAAGGAAAAAGAATTTGCCGCAATCGTTAAACTGGGGCGTACAGAATTGCAGGAAGCCGTTCCCATAACTCTCGGCGCGGAATTTTCCGCTTTTGCTGAAGCATTTTCCCGCGACCGCTGGCGAACTTTTAAGTGCGAAGAACGCCTGCGTGTTGTAAATTTAGGCGGAACGGCCGTGGGAACAGGGCTTGCCGCACCGCGCGATTATATTTTTCTGGTCATCGAAAAATTACGTGATGTAACGGGGCTGGGACTCTCCAGGGGCGAAAACATCCTGGGAGAAACCGCTAACGCCGATTCTTTTGTCGAAGTTTCAGGAATACTGAAAGCTCATGCCGTTAATCTCATAAAAATATGTAACGATCTGCGACTGATGAATTTTCTGGGTGAAATCCGTCTGCCGCAATTGCAGGCCGGTTCTTCCATCATGCCCGGTAAAGTGAATCCGGTCCTGGTTGAATCGGCCATACAAGTTGGCATGAAAGTTATTGCTAATGATGCAATTGTTACCGAAACGGCAGCTCGTGGCACCTTGCAGATCAATGAATTTCTGCCTCTGCTGTCCCACGCCCTGCTGGAATCGCTGGATATTCTGATCAATATCAATGGACTGCTCACCGCACATGTGCGTGGAATTAATGCCGACAAAGATAAATGTGATGAATATTTCAATGCCAGTCCCATGATCATCACGGCTTTGCTGCCGGTTATCGGGTACGAAAAGGCAACAGAGTTCATTACAGAATTTTCATCCGGAAGCGAAGGAAACATGCGGTGGTTTTTAGAAGAAAAACTGGGCAAAGAATTGACCGACAAGATATTCTCTCCCTATCAGTTAACGGCTCTGGGCTATAAGGATAAAGAATAATGGATAGCACCCCTAAAGGAAACCGGCTGCATATAGCGCTTCTGGGTCGAACCAATGTCGGCAAGTCCAGCCTGCTGAATTTAATACTCGGTCAGGACATCGCCATCACCTCGCCTATCGCCGGAACCACGACAGATGTTGTGGAAAAAGCCATGGAGCTTTTACCACTGGGCCCGGTGCTTTTTCTGGATACGGCTGGTCTAGATGATATTTCGGAACTCTCCGGCGTACGTTTGAAAAAAACAGCCAAAGTATTTGACCGTACCGACGTCATCATTTTGGTCACCGAGGCTGATATCTGGACAGATTTCGAAGAAGCAGTTCTAACCGAAGCACAAAACCACCAGATTCCTCTATTGATGGTCATCAACAAAATCGATTTGCGTAAGCCTTCCCCGGATCATCTGAAATTTCTGCAATCAAAATCAGGTTGGATTTTAACCGTTTCCTGCAATGATGAAACAAACCGTCAGAATTATCTGGAGGCTTTAAAGCACCAACTGCTGGAAGTTGCCCCTGCAGATTTTATCGGGACGCTATCGCTCATTGGTGATTTGCTGCCACCGGGCGGTCTGGCTGTTTTAGTAGTACCCATAGACCTGCAAGCGCCCAAAGGCCGGTTGATTCTTCCGCAGGTGCAGACCATCCGTGATGCTCTTGATAACGACGCTATGACGCTCGTCGTTAAGGAAAGAGAATTGGCCGCAGCACTGGCCAACCTGAAAACTCCGCCTGCCATCGTCGTGACGGATTCTCAGGCCATTCTTAAAGTAACAGCCGACGTTCCGAAAGATATTCCAGTGACCACCTTTTCCATTCTATTTGCGCGGCAAAAGTCCGATTTGAGTATCATGGCGCGGGGAGCGACGGCCATTGACACCTTGCAGCCGGGCGACAGGATTTTGATTGCCGAGGCCTGTTCCCATCATGCACTGGAAGACGACATTGGCCGGGTGAAAATCCCCCGCTGGCTTCGGCAGTACGTCGGCGGTGATTTGCAGATAGATACATCTGCCGGACGGGATTATCCCGATGATTTGAAAAAGTATAAGCTGATCCTGCATTGCGGTGGTTGCATGATAAATCGCCGGGAAATGCTCACCCGCTTGCGCAAAGCACAAGATGCCGACGTTCCGATCACCAATTATGGTGTGGCGATTTCGTTTCTGCAAGGGGTAATCCGGCGCAGTCTGGCGCCCTTTCCTGCAGCACTGGATGCCTTCGAAAAAGAAGCAGGAAAGAATAAAAAAGGAAAGATAAATGATTAAAGATTTTATTGATGATGCAAAAATTGAAAATCTGCTAGAAAAATCAAAAAGTCCATCTGGCGAAAGAGTTCGGGAAATTATAGTCAAGGCTCTGGAACTCAAAGGTCTCTCACCCGAAGAAGTTGCCGTTTTGCTGCAGACGGAAGATGACGAACTCATCGGGCTTATCTTACAGGCGGCACACGAAATAAAAGAGGCCATTTATGGCAACCGCCTTGTTTTGTTCGCTCCCCTTTATGTTGCCAATCTCTGTTCCAATAACTGCCTGTATTGCGGTTTCCGGAGCGACAATCGCCAAAGAAGTACAGGTTCTGGAACGCGAAGGCCATAAACGCCTGCTGATGCTCTGCGGCGAACATCCTACCCGCTCCAGTCTTGATTATTTTATGGAAGCAATTGAAACCGCATATTCCGTCAAAACTGAACATGGAGGAGAGATTCGACGCATTAACGTTGAGCTTGCTCCTCTCGAAGTTGATGGATTTAAGCGCTTGAAAAAAACCGGTATCGGCACCTATCTTTTATTTCAGGAAACGTATCATCATGAAACCTATAAAAAGATGCATCCGGCCGGCCCCAAAAAAGATTATACATATCGGCTCACCGCTATGCATCGTGCGCAGGAAGGCGGCATTAATGATGTGGGCATGGGCGCGCTCTTCGGTCTGTATGATTATAAATTTGAAGTATTGGGCCTTTTGTTTCACGCCCTGCAACTGGAGAGGGACTGTGGCGTCGGACCTCATACCATTTCCATTCCGCGCCTGGAACCGGCTTTCAACGCACCGGCGTCCATCAAACCGCCGCATCCGGTCAGCGATCATGATTTCAAGAAGCTTGTGGCTATTATCCGACTGGCCGTTCCCTACACGGGGATGATTCTCACCACCAGAGAAACAGCGGCTACGCGCGCTGAAGTTTTTGCACTGGGTGTCTCCCAGATCAGCGCCGGATCACGTACCAATCCCGGCGGCTATCAGGAAGATACAAGCGATGCCTTCCGTGCCGCTCAGTTCAATCTCGGCGACACCCGGACATTAGATGAAGTCATTTTAGATATCACGGAAAAAGGACACATACCCAGCTTCTGCACCGCCTGTTACCGCTTGGGGCGCACCGGCAAAGACTTTATGGATCTCGCCAAACCGGGCCTGATTCAGAAATTCTGCCAGACCAATGCCGTTTTTTCTTTTAAGGAATATCTACTCGATTACGCCAGCCCAGCAACCCGCATCGCCGGTGAAAAGCTGATCCAGCAGACGCTTGCCGAAAAATTCAAACCGCAACGAAAAAAATCTGTCATGAATAAACTCCAGAAAATTGAAGATGGTAAAAGAGATGTCTATATCTGAATCCGTAGAAAATCTGATCGGCAAAGCTCAAAATGGCAATGATTTAAGCCGCAAAGAAGTTATACGGCTGCTTTCCGTACCGGCTGAGTATTCGCCTGTACTTTTTGATGCTGCCGATAAGGTCAGAAAAGAGCAAATGGGTGATGAGATTTTTTTGCGTGGCATTATGGAATTTTCCAACCACTGCGAACGTAACTGCCTGTATTGCGGCCTACGCAAGGGCAATTCCAAACTTAGTCGCTACCGGATGACGGAAGATGAAATTATAGCTACAGCAAAAGAAATCAAACAATCTGGCGTTCCTACAGTGGTGCTGCAATCCGGTGAGGATTCCTTTTACAAGCCCGATACTATCTGCCTTCTGATCGAACGAATTCGAAAAGAAACAAATTTAATCATCACCTTATCCATTGGCGAGCGTACTTTAAATGATTATAAAGCATTTCAGCAAGCAGGGGCTAATCGCTATTTACTCAAGCATGAAACGGCTTCTGTCGAACTTTACAAATATCTACGTCCAGGATCCAATTGGGATGATCGCCTTCAATGCCTGCGCTGGTTGAAGGAACTCGGTTTCGAAACCGGTACGGGAAACATGGTGGGGTTACCTGGTCAAACAACAGAAATATTGGCCGATGATCTGCTGCTGATGAAATATCTTGATGCGGATATGCTGGGGATAGGTCCATTTATTGCGCATCCCGACACGCCCCTCGCGGGAATAGACAATGATGATCTTGATCTTGAATTGCGGGTCATAGCTGCCGCCCGTCTCATCACCCGCGACACCAATATCCCCGTGACTACCGCGCTTGCTACTCTCCATCCCCGAGGGCGGCTTCAGGCGCTTCAGGCCGGAGCCAATGTTGTCATGCCGGATTTTACACCAGAAATTTACAAAACCCGTTATGATATTTATCCCGGCAGGAGGGATGTCGGTTCAGCACTTGAAATAATCAGCAAGCTGGAAAAAGACTTTTATTCCATCGGTAGAACCATAAATTACAGTGTCGGTAACAGGCAGACTAAAAGATATTATGCTTCATTTAGCAAGGGCCATCAATTTGTAAACCACCGTGCCGGCGAGGAAAGCAATATCCTCAACACCCAGAAAATGCTTGACGCCGGCATCAAATAAAATATTACCATCCGGAGGGAATTCTTCGTCTTCCTTCCAGAGGATCAAGGTAATGGGAATTCTCGGAAATGGCCGAAAAGTCATGGAGACATCGCCCATTTTGGCGTCTATCCCCCCCAATTTCTGACCTGCCTTGCGGAACAGCTCATGGTCGGAACCAAATGTTTGCACCATTGGAACCTGCGCCCTTTTCAGGAAGGGCTGGTAGTAAAATTCCCCGGAAGGTATTTCGCGAAAGGTAATCGGTTGATTGGTCGGCGGGATATCCTGGGCGCCCAGCAGATAGTGCAGGATAAGCCCCTGTTCCTGCAGGGACAGCTTCGCTTCACTATCCTCGTATTCCACGTGACCCTCGGGATAGGTAATATTGACCGGTTTTATGAAGAAGGGCAGGGTAATCTTCCCAACCGGATTAAGGGGGGAAAATTCTGCTCCGGCATTACGGCAGAGAGCTTCCGGATCACGGGCAGGCAGAATCTCCCTCGCCAAAGCCAGTACGTTCAGGAAATCATCAACTCTCGGCATGCTTACGACTCTTTTGTTATAGTTTGCAGGTCGTCATAGGTATTCACATTGAGAAACATTTTCTTTTCCGGATCGAAGGTGTCTGTTATGTCGTCGCGGATAGTAAGTGTTCTGCCACTCTTGTAAAAACCCGCAATTTTCAGTTTATCCTGGTCGAGCAGGTTTTTAATTGCCGGGAGACACTTTTTGTCATAAACGGCGTGCAGCGGCTGCCAGCCATCTCCGGCATCGGGCGCCACAATATCGTAACAATCGCCTCGACTGATCATATACTCAATAAACTTTTTAGCGATAAAAGGCATGTCACAGGCACAAACAAAGGCCCGGTTATGGGATGCAAAGAATAGCCCCGTGTAAAGCCCACCCAGAGCGCCTTTGTCAGACACAATATCCGTCACGATGGTTACGTTCTGATCAAGATAGGCGAGCGGGTCATTGGCAACGATGATCACTTCCTCAAAAATATCCTTAAAGATGCCGACTGTGCGATCAATAATCCGGCTCCCATTAACGACCAGAAAGGCCTTGTTAGTCCCGATGCGACGGTTTTTACCACCGGCCAAAATTATCCCGGTCATCGGGTATAATCCCTGAGGATTGGTAGGCATGTCTCGACCTTCTGAGCTTTTTTATGGCACCTTACCCCGCCGAAGTCCATGTGTCAAGTTTGGGAAGTTTATCGTAGAATAGGACTTGCTTTTATCCACAATTGTCATTAAATCAGATAATCATATTTTTACAGGAGGAAGCGATGATCCAGAATATCACCGTCACCGACGCGGTCCGGAACTTCTCGGAACTGCTCAACAACATCCGTTACCAGGGCGAGCGATACACGATCATGAGGGGGGGAAAGCCGGCGGCGACCATCGGACCGGCGGCAGGTTCCGTGAAAGAACGGAAACTGTCCGACCTCAAAGATATTATGCGCAACCTTCCCCGTCTCGAAGACGATGGAGAGGCCTTCTCGCGAGATATTGCGCAGTCCATCATGGCGCAGCCGCCCGTCGGGGAAGGAAATCCATGGGCATAATCTTCGACACATCGGCGATCATCGGCATCGAACGTGGTCATGAATCTCTCGACACTCTCATCGCCGGACGGGAAGAAGAGCCTTTCGGCATCAGCGTCATCACGGCGGCCGAACTTCTGCACGGTGTCGAACGGGCTGATACGGAAGAGAGAAAACTCAGGCGGCAGGCCTTTGTGGAAAAAGTGATAGAATCCTTTCCGGTTTTCCCCTTCGATCTGATGACCGGCCGGATTTACGCCAGCATCTGGGCCGCCGTAGCAAAGAAAGGGTGGACCGTGGGCGCCCACGACCTCATCATCGCCGCCACCGCCATTTGCCTGGATTACACCGTCGTTACGGCCAACATCCGGGATTTCGAAAAGATCCCGGGGATAAAATTTGAAAGACTGCTATTGCCATGAAATGCCGAAAGGAAAGAGCTTCGAGGACGGCCATTTCAAGAATAATGGCGCGGTACATATTAAGGAGGAAATGACGTCATGACGGAAAGCGCACAGAACCTGCTCTACTACGGGGATAATCTGGATATTCTCCGTCGTTATGTGAAGGATGACACGGTTGATCTCGTTTACCTGGACCCACCTTTCAACTCCAATACCAATTACAACGTTTTGTTCGCGGAAAAAGATGGGGGCAAAGCGGCGAGTCAGATTCAGGCATTCTCGGACACCTGGACCTGGACGCAGGAAGGCGAATCCGTCTTTGCGGAGATCGTGACGGCGGGCGGGAAGGTCTCCGATTGCCTGCAAGCATTCAGGACCTTCCTCGGGGAATGCGACATGCTGGCCTATCTCGTGATGATGGCCCCGCGCCTCATGGAACTTCGCCGTACGCTGAAGTCAACGGGAAGCATCTATCTTCACTGCGATCCGGCGGCAAGCCACTATCTGAAGATGCTGATGGACGCCGTTTTCGGACCGGCCAACTTCAAGACGGAAATCGTCTGGAAGCGGAGCAGTGCCCACAGCGACGCCAAACAAGGCCGCGCCCAGCATGGTCGAATCCATGATGTAATCCTGTTCTACACGAAGAATGACAAATGGTTCTGGCATCAGGTATTCACCCCCTACGATCAAGAATATGAGGACGATTTCTACAAGTACACGGAAAAGGGGACAGGGCGCCGGTATCGCTTGAGTGACTTGTCGGCAGCTAAGCCGGGAGGCGATACCAAGTATGAATGGCGGGTAAAACGGCGCAGTGAAGGCGGCAAATGGGAAAGTGATCTGACAGACGAGTGGAAGGATCCGCAAGATGGATACGAGTACAAGGGCGTTCCGCCATACAAGGGGCGATCGTGGGCGTATTCCAAAGCAAACATGATCGAGTATGCGCAGACCGGACGTATCTGCTACACCGGGACGGGGACACCTTGCTACAAGCGTTATCTTGACGAGATGTCGGGCGTCCCGCTTCAGGACTGGTGGGGAGATATCGGACCGATAGGGGCGCAGGCTGCCGAACGCCTTGGCTACCCGACGCAGAAGCCCGTTGCGCTTTTAGATCGAATCATCCGCAGTTCATGCCCCGAAGGCGGCGTTGTTCTTGACCCCTTCTGCGGTTGCGGTACCACGATTGCCGCCGCGCAAGCGCTGGGCCGTTTGTGGATCGGGATAGACATTACCCATCTGGCGATTACGCTCATCAAGCAACGCCTGAAGGATTCCTTCGGCATCGAACAGGTTGTTCGCTTCACGTCGGCTGGGAAAGGCGAAACGGCGAAAGTCGGGGAAGCGGCGATGGAATACAAAAAGGTGACCAAGCGGCCGTTCCGGGTTCTCGGTGAGCCGACCAGCGAGCCGGATGCAGCGGCATTGGCAGCCACGGACCCCTATCAATTCCAATGGTGGGCGCTTGGTCTGGTCGGGGCGCGGCCCGTGGAGCAGAAAAGGGGCGCCGACAAGGGAATTGACGGCCGGATCGTCTTCCAGGCAGATAAGTCGGGGACATTTGCCAGTGTGATCCTGTCCGTGAAAGCGGGAAAGACCGGCGCCGCGCATGTCCGCGACCTGAAAGGTGTCCTGGAGCGGGAAAAGGCGGCCATCGGGGTTTTGATCTCGCTGCAGGAAGCCACGTCCCCTATGAAAACGGAAGCCGTTACGGCGGGATTCTACAAGTCGGCGTTATGGGGA
Organism: Deltaproteobacteria bacterium; assembly: GCA_026388415.1. NCBI lineage: Bacteria > Pseudomonadati > Myxococcota > Myxococcia > Deltaproteobacteria bacterium. The sequence continues at coordinate 14,467 of JAPLJV010000050.1, forward strand.
CGGAAGTATCCAAAGATTCAACTTTTCACGGTAACCGAATTACTGGCCGGAAAGACCATCGAAATGCCGCCGATCCGGCAAGTTGGAGCGACCTTTAAGAAGGCGCCGAAGGCGTTAGAGAAGAAAGATAAACAACAGGCTTTGCCGATTTGATAATATGGGGACACCTTACTAGTTATTTATTGACAAGCTCCGCTTACAATGAGATAGCACCAACATGGCAAGAATTGCGCGAGTGGTGGCCCCTGGATATCCCCATCACATAACACAACGAGGCAATAGGCGGCAGGCGACCTTTTTCCGTGAGGAGGACTATCGTCTATATAAGCAGCTTATGGCGGAATGGTGTTCTTTCCATGGGATTGCAGTATGGGCATACTGTCTCATGCCGAATCACGTTCACCTGATAGTG
>JAPLJV010000051.1 GCA_026388415.1 Deltaproteobacteria bacterium
GGTGGAAGATAAATGCACCCCACTATTTTTTAGAAAGATACCTGTCTCAATTGAGAGAGGTGCCGGCGTCCAAGTATGGGATGAAGCAGGGAACAGGTATATAGACTTCACCTCGGGCTGGGGGGTGACATGCCTTGGTCATGCCCATCCGGTGATCAGTGACGCACTTCTGGAACAGAGCAAGAAGATCATCCAGAATCCAAGTTCGGGGCTGACTTACTCACCGGCACGTGCCCGTCTTCTGTCATTGATGTGCGAAATCCTTCCCGTACCCCTGACTAGAATATTTTTCTCCAATAGTGGAGCTGAGGCAAACGACGCCGTTATCAAGCTGGCACGTAAAGCAACGGGACGCATGGATGTTATTGCCATGAACCAGGGCTTCCATGGTCGGACAATCAGCACAGCATCAGCTACTGGACAGAACAAGCACAGAGAAAAGTTCAACCCATTGATGCCCAACTATCGGTTTATTCCTTATGATGATTTGGAAGCATTGAGTGGGGCCCTTGATAAGAATGTGGCAGCCGTAATTTTAGAACCGGTTCAAGGTGAGGGTGGCGTCATTATCCCTTCCGAAGGCTATCTTAAAGAGATGAGCCGACTGTGCAAGGCAAATAGTACACTGTTAATTATTGATGAAATACAAACAGGGTTTTGTAGAACTGGACCAATGTTTGCCATAAGTCCTTTGAATATCGAAGTAGATTTTATGACTATGGCGAAAGGAATTGCCGGGGGCTTTCCGTTTGGAGCCTTTGCAATGTCTGAGGCAGTGTCAATGCTTCTTGAGCCCGGTGATCACGGTGGCACTTATTGTGGTAATCCGCTCGGTTGTGCAGTAGCTTATGCCGTCATCAAGTATTTACTCGATCACAATATATCCGCTAATGTTATAAAGACAGGCGACTACGCCCTTGATCGGATGCATCAGTTGATGATGTCATACCCAGAGAAAATTATAGAGGTCCGAGGTAGGGGACTGCTTTTGGCTATAGAGTTTTGTGATGTTGAGACCGCCAGTCATGTTGTTGGAAAATGTCTCAATCGGCGTCTGTTTGTAACGCAGACGCAAGGAAACATTATAAGGATATTCCCGGCTCTGAATATCAAGCGGGAAGAAATGGACGAAGGGCTCACGTTGTTTGAAGCAGCAGTTGATGACGCCATAAAAGGAATTTCATAACGGTGTTTTTGAGCCATTGGCCGATTTCCCATAAATTGACTGAGCAATGTCATTGTTTGCTCAAATCATCGGATTTTGTCTTTCAGGAAGAATCAATCGAAGCAACAATTATTTTAACTAGTTAACTCTTCTGGTTTGTGTAAATAATTGGAATCTTTTGCAACTCTGGCGCATTTTAGACAGATATACTTGGGCTCTCCAACGATTCCCTTGAGTTTCCCAAGATTATCTTTGATCTCATCTTTTCTCCAATCGCACAGATGCTTGTTACCTTTACCCATCTCTTTGCTTCCTCCATCCTCAGCCTGCTGTCCTTTGCGAGGCGGTGGTACACTTTCTATCATCACGCTTGAGTATAAGCTCCGGCTTTTTGATAAAGACCTTCGTTTCCGGAGGTACGGATTCTGTGAGCCAGACATTACCACCAATTACAGATTTGGCGCCAATAATAGTCTCGCCTCCCAGGATAGTCGCCCCTGAATATATTATCACATCATCTTCTATCGTCGGATGACGCTTTTTACCGCGAAGCTGTTGGACTGCATCCTTTGGGAGAGAAAGGGCGCCCAAAGTAACCCCCTGGTAGATTCTTACCCCATTACCAATGTCAGCAGTCTCACCTATTACTACACCAACTCCATGATCGATGAAAAAGCTGGCGCCGATATGGGCGCCGGGATGTATGTCTATGCCGGTAAGCCCGTGAACATACTCGCTCATAATACGAGGCATAAGTGAAATCTTCTGATGGTGAAGTTGGTGGGCTATGCGGTAAACTGTCACTGCATGGAGTCCGGGGTAGCAAAGGATAATCTCGTCATAGTTTTTCGCCGCAGGGTCTCCTTCCAAGGCGGCCCTTATATCCTTGGCCAAAAGAATCCTGATATCAGGCAATTCCCGGATAAACTTCATGGCTTCTTCACGACCGCGTTCCACACAGTGCGTACAGGATAGATTGTATCTGATGCATTCATGCCTTATGCAAAGGGTCAACTGACACGAGAGGTTTTCAAAAAGAGATATCGTTTCCATTCCCAGGTAATATTCCAGATTGACCCGGTCCAGCCGCTCCGGGATAAAATATCCCGGGAAGAGGATCCGTTGGAGTTGATGTATTATTCCTATTATTGCATCTCTTGATGGAATTGGTTCCGGGCCCACGTGGTCGAAGCAGTTATTACCGTTGCAAGTTCCAACAAGGTTGCTCACAATTTTCGGGATATCTTCTCTGTAATCACGCGATGCTTTAATATCGAGCTGACATTTATTTTTTTGTCCTTTATCTCCCATTGACTACTCCCTATCCTTTTTACTCTTCCTTTCAGCGCTGTCTGCTAATTCTATCAATGTTGATAAAAACGAAGAATACTTCTCATATTGATGGCATGCCGCTGCTCATTGTTCATTTTGCTATGAGAGTCCCGTGGTTCAGAATCCTAGACTCCTAACTTGCCGAGCAACCGAGTAGCTTCCTTCCTCAACAAAACCTTTCAGTCGCGGTAAAAACTGATCTTGTCTATCCAAACTGTGCCTTCAGTTGCTTCATTTCTGTCTGAATCAATGTCAAATCGCAGTTCTTCTATACGGTTTAAGCGTATCACTTGATCTCCGGCTTTTGCGCCCATGGATTCGGCACCTCTTTTTATCCAGCCCCTGCCAATTGTCAAACTGTCGAAGGGTATCCTGATCTTTTGCCATTCAGTACTTATGTCAAAAAAACTGACCCACCTGTCCATGGTGTTGGGATCATCCGGCAGGGAGGTTGAAGAACGAAAGGTGCCATACAAATTTCTGGTGCCCTTGGCATAGAACTCTATGCCGCTAAAAAGCGATATATTGCGTTTCCTTTTATTATTGGCAATAGCGTATGTCCCCGGTGTGTCCCCGGTGAACTTGAATTTTATTCTTAGGGACTGTTTAGAGCCTTCAGCACCGGTATTAGTATCTAAGGCAGTCTCGTAAAAGGCGGAAGACTTTTGGCCTTGCTTGCCGAGGCGATGATATCCGATTAACCAAGAAGGATCTACCCTTGCAGCCTCAAAATCCTCGTTCCAGGAACCGGAATCCCGCAGCTCCGCCGCATTGAAAAGCTTCGTCTTCATGAATACCGCCGCAACAGCCTGTCCGGTCCTCGTGTTGATTAGTCGCAGGTTAATGTTCCATTCGTTTTGGATATCGGCCAAGGTACCTGTCAAAATGAGATCTGCAATCAACAATTTCCCCGAGAACTTATCCGCCGTGTCACCGGCCATGCCGCTCAAGCTTAATTGAAGTTCATCCATAATTGATTTCAGCTTAGATCTCTCGACAACGTTAAATTGCCCAGATTCGACAAGGGTAGTAGTGAGTTCTTCCAGGGTTACTCGGCCCACCTCTTTCACACTTCCTCTTATGACCTCGAAATCTACTATAGCAATACTTTTCTTCGGCACTTGGAGTTTAACCATTGTACCCGCTGCAAAGGCTATGGGTTTCTCCAACTCAATTTTTACGGCAGTACCGCGCACCTCCATTACTCTCGCTTGCTGGTCGTTGACTTCCGTTGTTACGCCTTCAAAAAGGAGGCTTTTCTGCACAATCTGCTGTGCGATATCACTAATCGCCGAACCAGCTGTTTTTTTAATTTCCGGCACCTTTAAGGTCAGCCATACTTGCTTGCCTGATACAGCCTGCACTATCCCATCCAGAAATATAAGATTATCTTGGCCCGGCCTGTTCTCCCTATCAATGCCGGCACATGCGGCAAGCAAAATAATGATGACAGCAGCAGCGCTAAGGATAGTTGTTTTAATCATAAGATACCTCCCTTGAGTCCAGTTGACCAATTCCTTCCGATACTGCGGTTAAAAATTACATTCTTCCCGTTCACACTTTGGCTTCCCGGCGGGCTACCGTACTTCAACGATGATTATGGACATTATTGATAACCAATCGAAATCATGCCTTTTCATATAGCTTAGAGATTTGTTACTTTCAGGAAGCTGTCCTTACCCCCGATCATCACACATTAATGCCACCTTTCATCACGTGGCCGTTAATATACCTTGATGACCAAAATTGCAACTTTGTATTTGCACAGGCTGAGTTCGGATAACGCAAATATGACACCCACTGCATTGTTATGCCTCATTTTCCAGACTGATTGTCGGTTCCATTCCTGAGACGATTTTCATATGACCCCTCCTCCTTGCAGCGGTTGATAATCATTGCTTCTTCGATTGGTCCTTCCATCGTCGGCAAAAAATAGAGGCGAGTAATAGGATCACAAATTACTAATAAATAAGTAGCAAAGACCCTTTGGGCATATTTACTGATGGGTATGATCTGGCTGATTATATCTTGCGCTGATCCCTATGCTTACATTGGCACTTTACAATAAATAATCACATTGACATGACAGGGCTGTTCCCCTATATTCAGCAAAATACAACTATGAGGTAAAATATGAATGCTAAATTGATTGAATATTTCAACAAACAACCGAGGCTCGCAACGCTGAGCACCGCCGACAAAAGCGGCAAGGCAGATGTGGCGGTCCTGGGCTCACCCAGAATGGTCGACGAGAAAACGGTGGTGCTTACCCTGAGGAATAACAGAACCTTTGCGAACCTCCTGGAGAATCCCCATGCCGTGTTTACGATCATGGAACCGGGGAAGACGCATCCGGAATGGAAGGGTGTAAGGGTTTATCTCAAAATGATCGAGTATCAGACAAGCGGTGAAAAACTGGAAACGCTGAGAGCGCAGGCGCTACCGAGAGTGGGCGAAGCAATTGCAAAGCTGATGCATGCTGCCGTGACGTTAGAGATATATGAGGTAAGACCGATGATAGACAACGGGCAAGGATGGGAAGCATCTATATAGCGGGTTAAGATGAGAACAATTTTTATTCTGCTCCTCATTATCCTCGCTGTCGGCCAACTCGTATTTGGCGCTGAAAAAGTGGTGCAACTGGAAGTCTCCGGCTGCAGAAACTGAGGCGCTGCTCAGAGGATAGGTTCTATCCTCAAGGCGGTGGATGGTGTGGTCGAGGTAGCCTTTCCCGAGGGCGAAATCGTTGCCATCACTATTAATGATGCAAAGACTTCTAATCCAGTAGTCGTGGATGCTCTGAAAAAGGGCGGTTATAGCGTGAAGCAAACGATGGAAACGCCTTCCAGATAATAGACGCCACCTCTCCTGAAATATCTCAAACTCTTTTACTTAGCTTTCTCGCTGGCGTTTACAACTAGCTTTCCGGAAGCATATATTGGCTGCAACAGTTCGTCTGCATCTTCAGATACGATCTCAAAAGCAGAGCGGACATCTTGCGGGATTATACAAGGCCGACCGGTCAGCAATGTCAGGGATTAGGTCTCCCTTTCTATTTTATCGTTACTTTGGAGTTTTATATGCTTTTGATTTCAGCAACTCATGAATGGCATACCGTTCACACCGGGGCGATTATCGGTCTTCTGGAACTTTCTGGCATAGAGAATATCCACACATCTTCTGAGTTAGATCAACGGAAACGTGAGACGGAAACGCGCCTGAGAGAACGCTACAACGGGTTTACTCGACAGGATTTCTTGTCGCTGCCCGTGATGTCTGATTACGAAAGGTACTACAAGCGATTCAACAAGACTTATCATGTGCAGCTTCAGGTAGAGTCAATCGTGTTGAAGGGAAAGGATCTGCCAACGGTAATTCCCTTGGTTGATTCAAACTTCATGGCAGAAGTCGAGACGTTTGTTCTTACTGCTGGACATGATGTTGGGAAATTACACGGACCGGTTCTCATAGACGTTTCAAGAGAAGGAGAACATATCACCCAGATGAATGGCACTTTCAAAGCAATTCGCGAGGGCGACATGATTATGAGGGACGCGCATGGGATATGCTGTTCGGTTATTTATGGGCAAGATAACTGTTCGCCTATTTCACCAGAGACATCCTGCGTTCTTTATGTTGCTTACGCGCCTACCGGTATTTCATCGGGAACAGTGGATACGCAATTGAGAAAAATAGAAGATAATATTCGGCTTTTCTCTCCAAATGCCTTTGTAGAATACCGTCAATTGCTCTACGCTTAGCACATAGAAAGAGGTGTTCCACGCAAAAGGTTATATTTCTTGTTGATATGAATGCCTTTTTTATAAGTTGTGAAATGACAAGGAATGCTTCTCTTGTCGGAATTGCAGCCGCTGTTGCCGGTGATCCCAAGAAGCGTGCAGGCATCATCCTTGCCGCAAACTATGAGGCAAGGTCCTGTGGAGTCAAGACCGCCATGGTCCTTCATGAAGCTTTGAGACTTTGCCCTAAAATGATCCTGGTACCGCCAGATCATAGTTTCTATGAGCAAAAATCAAAAGAGGTCATGGACTTACTATCGAACTATACCCCGGTTCTGGAACAAAACAGCATTGATGAGGCATGGCTTGATATGACAGGGTGTGAAGGACTTTTTGGCAAACCTGCCGAGGCCGCTAAACATATTATGGATGAAATCAGGGTCAAGCTCGGGCTTTGGTGCTCAATAGGAATCGCCGCAAACAAGTTCCTCGCAAAAATGGCGGCTGAAATGAAGAAGCCTCTAGGCATCACCGAACTATGGGAGCATGATATTCCCTTAAAGCTCTGGCCGCTTCCGGTAAAAGAAATGTACGGCATTGGTGGTAAAACCGCTGAAAAGTTAAACCGCATGGGGATACGGACGATAGGTGAGATTGCCAATTTTCATATAAACACCATTGTCAAAGTTTTCGGGAAAAGCGGGAAGGAAATTTATCTGCATGCCAAGGGAATTGACAATTCCCCTGTTATCGCTCACATGGCTGATGATATGAAGTCAATCGGACGCTCAGCAACATTGCCGGAAGATATATCCGACATTGAGAAAGCAAAGCTGGTTCTAATGGAGCTTGCCGATGACATTGGTATGACGACAAGAAGGCATGGCAAGAAAGGGCGTACGGTCCATATCACCCTGAAATATTCTGATTTTCAGGTAGTTACAAGGCAGACAGCTATTCCTGCTACCTGTACCACCAAAGAAATATACCGGGCTGGTTGCAGTCTGCTTGAGCAAAATTGGAACAGGCTCCATCCAGTAAGATTGATCGGTATATGCCTCTCGGTATTTTACGGAGACAGCTCTTCGGGTCAGTTGTCACTTTTTGACCAAATAGAAGGCAATGTAAAAAGCGATAAAAATAAACAAATTGACAGGGTTATGGACGAAATACGAAACAAGCATGGCTCTGAAATAATAACCTTTGCCGCCTTGGTTAAGAAAGAAAAAGGCAGCAGCGTTGAAAGTGAAGATTGATCTCAGATCAATCAGTTATAAAAGGATTGCTAAGTAAGGGACGGATGGAAAAGGAAGGAGTATCGCCGGTAATTATAATGGCGGTCAACCCGTGATAAAAAACCTGTGAACTTTTAACGATAACTGGTTGAGAGTTACAGTTTTGGGGCGGCGGTTTTTGGGACGAGCAGGGTTGAACATAGCTTCCTGCTAATCCACAGTTATTAGTCATGGATAACGGCCCCTGATTTTCCCATTTTCATGAGCAATACCAACGGCACCAGGCAGAGCAGGAAGATGCTCAGGAGATAGAAGGCGTCATTGAACGACATCATGGAAGCCTGTCTGAGTAACTGCCGATAAATCATTCCCGGCCCTGTTGCCACGTCGGCGCTGGGCGATGGCACGAGCGGGAGAGCGTGTTGGTAAATTCTGTCAAAGGGTGTCAGTCCCTCCACAAGCCTGCTTTGGTGGAATTGGGATCTCCGCGCCAACAGGGTCGTGACAAAGGCAATGCCGAAACTGCCGCCCAGGTTCCTTACCAGATTGAAAATAGCCGAGGCGTTGCCCATATTCTCGTTTTCTATCCCCGACATAGTGGTCGTGTTGAGGGGAATGAAGAGAAAACCCATACCCACGCCCAAGATGATTCTGGGCCAGATGACCGTATTAAAATCCGCCAGGAGATTGAACTGTGCCATAAGATGAGTGGCGTAGGCAGCCACAATTAAGCCAAAACCGAGAAGATACTTGGGGTTCATCTTCGTGATCAGCCGGCCGGCCAGGGGCATGGAGATAAGGGTTGCCATGCCTCCCGGTCCAAGGACCATGCCGGCCAAAGTGGCAGTGTACCCCATGAGGGTCTGGAGATAGATCGGCAGGAGCACGATACTGGCGAAGAGGTTAAAAAAAGCACAGAACATCAACACGTTCCCTGTGCTGAAGGTGACGTTCCGGAAGATTTTGAAGTTGATGATGGGATGTTCCACAAAGAACTCGCAGGCGACAAACAAGAGCAGTGATACGACAGAAATCAGGCTCAGCCAGGTGATGAAGTTAGAAGCAAACCAGTCCTCCATTTCGCCCTTGTCGAGGACAATCTGGAGGCAGCCGATGCCGACGGTGAGGAACATCAATCCCCAATAGTCTACTTTCATCTTCATCCGGTTCATATAGGGCGGGTCAACGATGAAAAAGAGCACCATGAGGATCGAAATGAGGCCGATGGGAATGTTGATGAAGAAGATCCAGTGCCAAGACCAGTTATCGGTAATCCAACCTCCGAAAAGGGGTCCGATGATCGGTCCGAACATGATGCCAACGCCGAACACCGCCATGGCCATGCCGTGCTGCTTCTTCGGAAAGGTTTCAAGCAGGATTGATTGCGAGAGCGGCTGAAGTGCACCACCGCCGATGCCCTGTAGTATCCTGAAAATCACCAGGGAAGAGAGGCTCCAGGCGAGGCCGCAGAAGAACGAACTCAGGGTAAAGAGGGTTATGGAATAGATGAGGTAACGCTTCCTGCCGAACAGGCGGCTCAACCAGCCGGTCAGCGGGATGATGATCGCATTGGAAACAAGGTAGGACGTGATCGTCCAGGTGGCTTCATCGAGTCCGGCGGAAAGGCTGCCGCGGATATGGTTGAGGGACACGTTGACCACCGAGGTGTCGATGATCTCGATCACGGTCGGGAGCATGACAGTCAAGGCGACAATCCATTTATTCATATCCTGGGGAAACTCCTTTGACTCAATTTTCCAGGATAATCGTCGGCACAACGGACATGCCCACCCGGAGCACATGGGACGGATCGGTGTTCTTTTCCAGAACGATCTTGACAGGGACCCGCTGGACCACCTTCACATAATTTCCCGTAGCATTCTCCGGCGGGAAGAGGGAAAAAACCGCCCCGGTGCCCGCCATGATGCTGTCGACTTTTCCTTGGAAAACCTTATCGGGATAGGTATCGATGCGGACTTCGACTCTCAGGCCCGGCTTTATCTTTTGAATCTCTGTCTCCTTGTAATTGGCAATCACATGGATGTTGTCGAGGGGAACCAGTGCCATAAGCGGCTGTCCCGGCTGAATCTGGTTGCCGACCTCTACGGACTTCTTGGTTACAAATCCGTTGACTGGCGCATAAATCCTCGTATACCCCTGGCTCAGTTGCGCCGTCTTCAAAATTGCCTGCCGTTGCGTGACTGTGGCTGCCTGCGTCCGGAGGGCAAGTTCAGAGTGTCTTATCACTTCTTGTTGAGTTTCGATGGTGGCTTCAGTTTGTTTAAGCTGATCCTTGGCTACCTTGACCTGGGCGGAGGCCACATCGTGAGCGGTCTTGGCTTGGTCGGCGCGTTCCTTGGAGATTGCCTCTTTCCGGATTAAATTTTCCGCCCGTTGGCGATCAAGCTCAGCCTGCCGTAGTTTTGCCTCCTGAAGGTTCAGGTTGGCCTCGGCCGCAGCGGTGCGATACTTCATTTCGGAAAGCTGCCTGCGGTTAGTCTCCACTTGTGAGGCAAACTCGGTCTGTCTTGATTTCTCGGCGGAGAGGGAAGCCCCTGTTTCCCCGGCTCTGACATCGTAGTCCGTCGGGTCGATCTCCACAAGCAGCGCTCCCTCTTTGACCGCATGGTTGGTCTCTACGAAAATCGTTTTTACCGTCCCCGGTATCTTGGCAGCGATGCTGTGGATATGGCCATCGATGAAGGCATCGTCGGTACTGATATGCCTTGCCTTGTACTGTATGTAGAAAAAGACGCTTATTAAACCCGCAACTCCGACGCAGGCAAAAACAATCGCTGCTATGATCTTTTTTTTGTGGTTACTGTCGTTCTTGTTGACTTCATCCATAAGAGTTACTTATACGCCTCCGCCAATTTTTGTCCCTGGGAATACATCGCTGCCGCTTCAGCCCTGCCAAGGTCGTAAAGTGCACGGTAGTGATTCGTCTCGGCAACCGTAAGGAGCGTCACCGCATCAAGCACCTCCGTTGCCGTTCCGACTCCCTCCTGATACCGCGTCTTGTTGATGCGCAGGTTTTCCTCGGCCTGTTGCAGGGCGTCCTTCACCACGGCAATCTTCTGCCGGGCTGATTGAGTGTCCAATAGATTCCGCTGTACTTCAAGTTTGATGTCATCCACCAGCTTTTCTTTCTCTTCCCGGAGTTTTGACTTTTGGTGTTCGATCCTGGCTACCTCAGCCTTCGTGCTACCGCCACTGAAAAGGTTCACCCCTACTCCGAGAATCATCGCCCAGTTCCCCTCGTACAGCTGGTAGCGGTTTTCCGTATAATCATACCCGCCCCTGACAAAGAGTTCGGGATAAAATTCTGCCTTCTTCGCCTGCTCCTCCAAACCCAATGTTTTCAGGGTCTCCTCAGCGATTTTTATTTCCGGCCGTTCCTTTAAGCCGATCTCCCAGGCTTTTTCGAGGTTTGTCTCGAGGTAGTCAACATTCGGTTTATCCACCTCAGCAGCCGCCACTTCGGCAGTGAGCGGTCGCAGGAGTGCATTATTGATGCGTGAGGCATTGATCGCCCGGAAGTTCCTGGCGCTAATCAGCCGCTGCCCGGCGTCGGACAGCCGTACCTCAGCCTGGAGGAGATCGTTTTTCGTGATAACTCCTTCAGTATAGAGGTCCTTCGCATCCTTCAGATGAGATTGCAGCCGCTCAACCTCTATCGCCGCCACTTTGGCAATATGTTCGGCTTCCAGTAGGTCATAATAGGCCAGGGCGAATTCAATGGCGGCAAGATTCCTGATCTTTTGCGTATCGAGTTTCTGGGTATCAACTCTTGTTCTCCCTGCCGCATAACGTGAGGCGGTTCGTTTAAAATCATAAAGTGTCTGCTGAACACTGATACTGTAAGCGAGAAAGTCCTGTTGGGAAGTGGGAATAGTAGCGTTTCCGAAGATCGCTTGCGGTTGATGGGCCAAAAAGGTCTGGTTCAGAGAGGCGTTCACCCGGGGAAAGAGGCTCGCCCGTGCGATCAGCGCGCTGTCTCTGGCAATCTCCTCATCATAAGCGGCGATCCGTGCCAGCCTTCCTTTTTCAGTAACAATCTTGAGCCCCTCGCCCAGCGTCAGAGTCTCGGCTGCAGTTGTTCCGCTCAAGAGGAGAAGCGTTAAAATCGAAAGGGCAGAGACTAAACATACCTTGATCCTCATTGAATCGTTCCTTTCATAAAAACTTCCACGAATTCCCTGATCACCTCTTCCTTGTCGGAACCACTCTCTCCTCTCCAGAGAAATTCACGGGTGAAAAAGAAGGAAAAAAACATTCCCACAAAGGCCATTGCTCCGATTTCCGGGTGAAAGCCCCGCAGCAGCTGGAGGCTCTGCATCTCTCGAAAGTAAGATGCCAGCGCCTTAAAAATTTCTTCGACAAAATTGCGGTGGATACTCACCACCGTTTGCGGGTAACGGTGTATCTCAAAAGACATGATTTGTATCATGCCCTTCCTTTCATCAAGAATCTCAAGGAAACGTCGGGCAATTTCTTCCAGGGCTTCTTGATAGTCCATTTTGGCAAGGCAGGGCAGGAGATCCTTTAATGTAGGAAGGAAGGTATAGGTGTTCATGATTTCTGCAAAGAGTTTTTCCTTTGATGAAAAGTGCCGAAATAGCGTGACCTCGGCAACTCCTGCAGTTTTGGCAATCTCTCTGGTCGTAGAGCCGAGATAACCCTTTGTCGAAAACAAAGCTAGCCCCGCCTCCAGTATCTTTTTCTTTGTCCCCTTTGACATTGTGCTTTGGTAGCACTTACTTACAAAATATTCAAGAAAATAAATCAGCTCTTGAAAAAAAGAAACTACATCAGAAAAAACGTAAAATAATTTAATGAAATTTGCTCTATTAACTCTTCATGTTCAGATAAGTTTTTCCTCTTCATATATTCTGAATACTCTGGCCGGATATGTTCCAGTAATTGAATATATTTGGTTTTTTATTTTAGGTGATGTATTTCCAGAATTCATGATATTGCGAAGGTTGATGATTACCGGCAAGAGCCGGGAAGAAAAATTGTTTTCGGATTGCTTTTCTTTGACATATCGCGACCTATGCCGTAGTAGCATTTTTCTTAACCGGCAAGAATCGGACTGGCTGGTGGGCATCAACTGTACACGAGCACAAACCCTGGTCATGCGCCGAGTCGGAGGAGATGGTGTCTATTTTATCGGGCGCACATCCGTAAAAATTATTATGCTTGAAAGCACATAAGGAATTCCAGAAGGGAGATCATTTATTATGCTCAAGATGATGGCTGTTGGCTCGTATCAGGCGAACTGTTATATACTGGGATGTAAAAAGACCATGGAGGGGATTGTCATTGATCCTGGGGGTGAGGCGTTTCGCATTGTAAAAGAGGTATCCAATACTGGTCTCAGGATAAAATATATCATAATCACCCATGGCCATCATGACCACACAGGCGCGGCGAAGGAGCTAAAGGGCATTATAAAGGCCCCTGTATGGATACACCAGCTGGATGCTCCCGGACTGGGTTTCCCGCCTGACGGGACACTTGTTGAAGGACAGGAAATTGAAGTTGGTACATATAGGATAAGGGTGATCCATACACCCGGGCATTCTCCTGGTGGCGTATGTCTTTACGCGCCAGGAGCTGTCTTTACTGGGGATACACTTTTTTCCGGTTCCATAGGACGCACCGACTTTCCTGGCGGCGATCATCAGAAACTGATTAGGGGGGTAATGGAAAAGATATTTCCCCTTGGAGACGATTTACGCGTATATCCGGGGCATGGGCCTGCCTCCACCATAGGTCAGGAGAGGCTGAGGAATCCATTTTTCAGGCGCTGATCAGAAAGGATTATTTTGCAAGGTTATAATTGGTAATCAACAGAGGATGAAAATAATCAGAAACTTGGATTTATTTTTATATAACGCCTTTAAACCTTGATGATGATTCGCTTTCTATGCAGCGCCCAAGCTAAGCCAAGGAAACCCAGGACATGGGCCAGGGCCATGGTGGCGCCGCCCGCTACTGAGCCCAGCCATGGCGCGAAGAGATGATCGTTCAGCCAGTAGATGAGTGACTGTGTCGTACCCAACTGTGTCTTCAATCGTATAGTGAGAAGCGCACTCTCCCACAGGGAAGCGACGACATAAATAAAGAGTGGGTTCTCACCGAAAATCACAAGGGGTGTGGCCAGGCGCGCCCACTGCTTCACATCGCTCAACCACACCATGAACGCGAGCAAGATCAGATCTATACCGATGGTGTAGATCGTGTAGGAACTGGTCCAGATGGATTTATTGAGGGGTAGCCAGATGCTCCAAACCTTGCCCAGGAAGAAGAGGACAATGCCCCACAGGAAGAGGGTCAGAGGGTCAGCATCGCGCGCTCCCGGTCTTGGGCAACATCCACCAACCGACCTGCCAGGTAACCGGCAATAACGTTGACGAGGGCAGGCAGGGTGGAGAGCAACCCCTCCGGATCGAAGGGGATGCCATAGTGAAGATAGAGATGCTGAGGACCGAGCAGTGCCAGATCCATTCTGCGGACGGCGTTTCCCGCCAGGGAAAGAGGATCCTCTTGGCCGCAGACGAGCAAGAGGCCCCAGTAACCCAGCAGTAGCAAGGTGGAAATCGAGAGCAATCTTCTCACCGGAAGCAGGAGAGCAAGGAATGAGGCCACCCCATAGCAAAGCGATGCGCTGAAGGACGCCAGGTAGCCTGAGTCCATTGCCGTTGATCAGATAGCCCGGGAAATTCATCAGGAGCCCGATGAGAAAAATAATTATCGTACGCCAGACCACCTTTAGGGCCAGCGCGCTTGTCAAGCGATGCTGGGCGGATTTGTGGGCATACCACATCGAAGTGCCAACGATGAAAAGGAAGGAAGGAAACACCAGATCCGTGGGCGTGAAGCCGTGCCATGCCGCATGGCGGAACGGCCAGTACATGCCCTTGAATATCCCGGCATAGTTAACGAGGATCATGCCCGCGATGGTAAGACCCCGGAGTGCATCCAGAGCCACGAGGCGTGGAGCTTTGGATTGCATGCAAACTCCTGTGTTAGTAAGGATATCGAAGTCGTCGCTGGAGTTGATAAATCATGCGCCAATTATTTCCGGCGGCGCAAGGGAGGAGAGGCTACCACCTTCCGCCAAAAAAGTCACGCTTAAAAACCCGCACCTTTTATACCGTAATAGAGTAACGATCCCGATCAGTTGAAAGATAACAGACGTAAAGTCTTATCTGTTGCCGTCAGAGAGCGTAATGCGTCGCTTCTTCCTTTGCTTAAGCAAATATTCCAGAGCCCTGTACCCAAATAGTATAAATAAAACTACAGCATAAGCGAGCGGCCGCCTCGTATCTCTTTTTACAAGCCAAAGGTAATGGACCACCCCCCCTACAGCGGCGGCATAGACTGTGATTTGCAGGTTTTTCCATCTTTCGTATCCCAGCAGCCCCCTCATGCCGCTAACCGATGTAACAGCGGGAGGGACGAGTAGAAGCAGGCTCGCAAAACCAACAGCTATGCGTTTGTGTTTTATCACATCATCGCTTATAGCCGACCAGGAAAGGCCTTGGTCGAGTACAATATAAGTAATGAAATGGAGGCCAGCGTAAAGAAAGCTGAAAAGCCCCGACATTTTACGTAATTTGGCGGGCCATGACCATCCGGTGAGACTGCAGAGTGGGGTAATCGTAAGTGTGAGCAACAGCAAATTAAGAGCCCAGTCGCCAGTCGTATGGATGACCTTTTCTATCGGGTTGGCTCCAAGCCCCAAAGTGAATGCGAGAAAGACCAGCCGTGAAACCGGCAGGAGATAAATAATGCAAAAGACAATTTTGAGGCGGTCAGCGCACTTCACATGCAGATTCCCATCAAAAGTACTTCCTGAGGTCCATACCCGCATACATGTGCGCAACCTGTTTACCGTATCCGTTAAACATAAGAGTATTTCGCTTCGCAATCTCACCAATCCGACGCTCCCTTGCCTGGCTCCAACGGGGGTGGTCTATCTCGGGGTTTACGTTGGAGTAAAATCCGTATTCTCGGGGGCTTGCCTTCATCCATGCGCTAATCGGCATCTGCTCAACAAAGCGGATACGGACAATAGACTTGATGTTCTTAAAACCGTACTTCCAGGGCACTACGAGTCTCAGGGGGGCGCCATTCTGGTTAAACAACACCTTCCCATACATCCCCACGGCCAGCATGGTCAAGGGGTTCAATGCCTCATCAAACCTCAGGCCCTCAATATAAGGCCAGTCAAGCACATCGAGGGTCTGCCCCGGCATCTGCTTCTGGTCCTTCAGTGTCATGAATTCTACGAATTTCGCCTTAGAGGTTGGCTCACACCTTTTTATGAAATCGCCGAGGGGAAAGCCGACCCAGGGAATAACCATTGACCACGCCTCCACGCAACGGAACCGGTAGATGCGCTCTTCCAAGGGAAATATTTTCATGACCTCATCAATATCGTAAAGCCTGGGTTTGTTAACATGTCCTTCCACTGAAACGGTCCACGGACGGGTACGGAAGCTTTTGCTACGTTCGGCTACATCCTCTTTTTCTGTAGAGAACTCATAAAAGTTGTTGTAGTGAGTGGCGTCCAAAACGGGGGTGGTTTTCTCGCCCCCGGTGTATGCACCGCTTTTACCCACGTTAAGCTTAAGGTCGGCATCACCTTCCCGTGCAAATAAATCGGGAATCGCCCCTGTTACGGCAATAGCGGCTGTCGCAGCTATAAATTCGCGACGATTAAGGTAGAGGTCTTCATCGGTAATCTCTAAAGGTGAAATATCAGTTTCTTTCTTGATTATCATGCGCGTTCTACCGAATCATCAAAACAAAGGTCTATTTCGGAACTTCGCTCATCGGAATGCCCAGAGCCTTGGCGATTCCTTTGCCGTAGGTTGGATCTGCCTTCATGCAATTGCTGATATGGCGGACCTTGACCATCTTGGGTGCATCGCCCATAGCGCGGGCTGTGTTTTCAAAAAGAACTTTCTGCTGTGCGGCATTCATCAGGCGGAATAGCTTGCCAGGCTGTGTGTAATAGTCATTATCGTCTTCGCGATAATTCCAGTGATCCGCTGCCCCATTCAGCTTCAGCGGCGGTTCGGCGAATTTCGGCTGTTCCTGCCATTCACTATAGCTATTGGGTTCGTAGCCGATAGTGCTGCCATAATTACCGTCCACCCGCATGGCGCCATCACGGTGATAGCTGTGGTATGGGCAACGGGGGGCGTTGACCGGGATCTGCTGGTGGTTCACACCGAGACGGTAGCGTTGCGCGTCACCGTAGGAGAACAGCCGCCCCTGGAGCATCTTGTCTGGTGAAAAACCTATGCCCGGGACGACATTAGCCGGGTTGAAGGCCGACTGCTCGACCTCGGCGAAGTAGTTTTCGGGGTTGCGGTTCAGTGCGAGGACACCCACCTCCATCAGGGGATAATCCTTGTGGAGCCAGACCTTAGTGAGGTCGAAGGGGTGGTAGGAGCAGGTTGACGCGTCCTTCTCCGGCATGATCTGAACAGAGAAGATCCAGCGGGGGAAGTCTTTTTTTTCGATACTCTCGTAGAGGTCGCGCTGGTGGCTCTCCCGATCCTTACCGACAAGCTCCTCAGCCTGCTGGTCGGTCAAATTCTTGATCCCCTGCTGGGTTTTGAGGTGGAACTTGACCCAAAACCGCTGGTTCTTGGCGTTGATGAAGCTGAAGGTGTGGCTGCCGAAGCCGTGCATGTGACGGTAAGTAGCGGGGATGCCCCGGTCGCTCATGACGATGGTCACCTGGTGGAGTGCTTCCGGCAGTGAGGTCCAGAAGTCCCAGTTGTTTTTGGCACTACGCATGTTCGTACGGGGGTCACGCTTCACGGCATGGTTGAGGTCGGGAAACTTGAGGGGATCGCGCAGGAAGAATACAGGCGTGTTATTGCCCACCAGATCCCAGTTCCCTTCCTCGGTGTAGAATTTCATGGCAAAACCCCGGATGTCGCGTTCGGCATCTGCCGCACCGCGCTCGCCGGCGACAGTAGAAAAACGTACGAAACAGTCGGTATTCTTGCCCACCTTGGAGAAGATTTTAGCTTTAGTGTACTTGGTGATGTCATGGGTGACGGTAAAGGTGCCGTAGGCGCCGGACCCCTTGGCATGCATCCGACGTTCGGGAATTACCTCCCGGTCGAAGTGGGCCAGTTTTTCGAGGAACCAGACATCCTGCATAAGCACTGGACCACGCGGTCCGGCTGTCATCGTGTTTTGATTGTCTGCAACGGGTGAACCGTTCCTGGTAGTCAATTTTTTCTTCGCTGCCATGATAAACCTCCGTTTTGCGTTTTTGAATGGGCTAAAAGCTGCTGTAACTTGAGAACCTTTTCCCAAACTTGGCATTGTGCCGGATTAAGTGCCTGAAAATGATTGACGCGTCCCACCGATATAATATTCTCCTTCTCCCCAAATATTGGAGTGCTCAGTTCTTCAATTATCATTTTTAGCTTGTCTTGGTCACAAATATTTTAATCTCATTTTATTCAGGCAGCTTCTCCGCCCCGGAAACCATGACGGTTCACCACCTGCTTTCTTGGGACTTCTTAATGGCAGGTTGTGTAGCTTGATAAATCTTCTTCAATGATCTTCTCTATCTCAGATGGTTCAGCCGCTGCGCATTTGATCAGCAATCGTTTATAACGGGCGGCTTCAAAGGGGTTTTTACCTAATGCCGATGCATGCATCACATGAACGAGAATCATCATAATCACATGAACAGCCTCATGGTGAGAGAATCCCTTGCCCTCTAAGGCTGCATATAACGAGGTGGCTTGTACGGGTAAATTTGCCGAGAGCTGATCCTCAACCATCTGATGGGTGCTGATATGCAGGAAGGGATTAAACATTGCTCCGGCATCATATTCACGGCCGTCAAGAATTTCGATGTTTTCAAAATGGTCGCCATACTCTTCGTGATCCATCAAGATTTCCGCAAAGTTATTCTCTTTTTCCGATAATTCATCCCGCCTGTCAGACTTAACCATGCCCCAGATATAATAGATGCTCTGGCGGAATAACATCCTTTGCTGTATTGCAGCTTTTTTTAATGCGTCGCTGGCCATAAGAGTCTTTGCTTCACATAATCAGCTATTTAAAGCGCCCTTCAATACCGGCGATGTTTTAAAAATGACGACCTTCCTTGCGGTGATGGCCATGTCCTTACCAGTTTGCGGGTTTCTGCCGTTGCGCTCCTTCTTGGCCTTGACAGTCCATTTCCCGAAGCCGGATATTTTGACATCATTGCCTTTTTCCAGCTCAGCTTTCATGATGTCGAAGGTTGAATCCACCGCAGACGCGCAATCTTTTCTGGATAGACCTGCCTGTTCGTTGAGTACGGTGACGAGATTGTTTTTAGTAAGTGACATGGTGATGCCCCCCTATGTTTGATCAGTATTATTTTTTGCCTCGCTGCCGGTGTAATATATTACTATTGTCGAAAAATATCAGCAATTTCTTGCTTTGGGGTTGCCTGGGTAATTCTTTGGTAATCAGCAATCTGGATGATGTATTGATTTTTATTTCGTTTATTGAAGTCAGTGACCGAGGCCCATGCGTTTTTTGTAGCAGCTTATAACCCGTAATGCTTAGCCCTGAAAACATCGTTGCCTATTGCATGCACCAAAGTGTTACTCAACTATAGAGCACAAAACGAATGATTACCAAAAGAAAGAGTGCATTGGTAATAACAGTGCTGCTCAACCTCAAGGGGCTAAACCACTTCCAGTCAGGCGTTCAACTTCTAATGATAGTGCGACTTGTTTGGCCAGTGATTCTAGTAAATGTAATTGCCCCTGAAGCATAAAGCGTTCTGGTTCGGCAGGCCTTAAAGCAATAACACCCAGAGTGGTACTAACTGCCTGTAAAGGTGCATAGAGCATGTCGGTATTGGAGGAAGCTTCTGCCCCCCGGCCTATAATTTTGCCAATATCAAAGGCCGATCGGGCATTCTTCATTTCTTTCAGTATATCCCTCTCAAAAACAGAAGCAGCATCACCGGCAGCTATGTGCAAATTTCCGTTCTTGTCGGGAAGTAATACCGCAACCTTGCTATCGAAAACCTCAGAAATATATTGTATCGTGATCTTTAAAATATTCTCAATACCCCTGATACTGGCAAGCTGGCGACTGAGTCCATGCATAGCGGCGGCCTGTCGTTCCTGAACATGGGCAACATTGGCTTGCTGACGCATGTTTGAGGCCAAGTGACTGATGACCATAGCCACAAGCAACATAACAATAAACGTAACGACATCTTGCGCTTCCTCCACCGTAAAAGAAAAGCGTGGAGGAATAAAAAAGAAATCAAACGATAGGACACTCAGGCAAGAAATAAGAATAGCCGGGCCTCGGCCACAGCTGACGGCTGTCAGCATAACGCCGAGCAAATACACCATAATGAGGTTGCTAAGATGGAAGTAGGGGTACATGATAAAACAGAGTATGTTAGCGATGATAAAGAAAAGTATACCCGCACCATAGTCTGATATATGGATCTTTGGGGGTCGGACAACATAACTTGTCTCGGTTTGTTCACCGCTCTTGCCAGAGATTACATAGACGTCTATTTCACCACTCAAGCGCAGCAACTGATCCAAAGGACTCCTCAAGAAAATACTCTTCCATAGGGAGCGTCGTGGTTTACCAGCAACAATCTTGGTAATACTACGACTTTTTGCCAAGTTAACAAGCTCTTCGGCTATATTGCGGCCGGTTAAAAGAAATGTCTCCGCTCCCAATTGTTCAGCCAAGCGTAAATGATCGACTGCACTGTTTCGTTCTCCCTCGGGTGAGTTGAGTACATTCGGTTCTTCAACATATACCGCATACCACTTGGCACGCAAACTGTCAGCCAGCCTCTTTGTAGAACTGATAAGTTTGGTGGAGGATAACCCGGGGGTCACGCATACCAGGAGTTTTTCGCCTAACTCAAATTCTTTATTATCCATTTTTTCATTCCCCCTTTGAGATTGTGTGTGCCTACTCGCATTAAAATTGTTTCTCGGATCTCGGGAAAGTTCCAATACCAAGCCGTCCTCGCATCGCCTATCCTTATGGGTTAAGGATAAGGTGAATTATCTGTCCACATTGCCTGTTATAACTCCAATATCCTCATTATACTCAATGTCAAATTTAAATTTGGGGAACAGTTTTGGTAGCTTCAGCATATGATAGACCATCACCCCTATTGAGAGGCGGTCCATCCATGATGACATGGGCCATCCAAAATGAACCACCACCCTGTGGTCACCCATCTCGTATTCAAAAACCCGTAAAATGGAAATAATACGGCTATACAGGCTGACCTTCATCAGGGGAAACCGAAAATGATTAGGCGCCATTTTGAGGGGGATGCCGCCAACCCGGGGTGAGTAGAAAGTAATGAAAGCTTCATTGTCATGAAGGTGCGTTCTGTCAGTTTCCTTGGATCTGCGGAAGAAAAGGTGGACCTCTTCAGCTTCAGACTCCGCCAGATAGAGGATTAACTCCATTTCCGTATCGCCCTGTTCGATTTCCTTTAATTCGGGTGAGCGTTTCTTGGCAATGATGAAGCCTGCAAGCAGCATAACGCCGGTGACGGTAGCCCAAAGCATGGTGGCATGGGGTTTATCAATGGCGAGAAAAACGAAGCAACTGACCAGGATGATGAAGAGAATGAGGGTAACGAGGCGGCTCGTAGAGTAAGTTATGCCTTCTGACTTACCCATGAAATAGCGATAGATGATGAGAGAACCCATGTTAATGCAGAAGGATGCAATCAGACCGAGGGCATACATATTGGCCAGTTCCTGCTGGCTGCCCATGGTGAGAAAAATAATGATGGAAAAGAATGCCGCACTGGTGATGTGGATGCGATAGAGGGAATGACGGCGGTTGGTGACGATAAACCAATGAAAACCGTAGCGATGGGCTACCCGTTCCATGAGCTCGCTGGAAGCTACAAAGGCGGTATTGACGGCCATGGTGAGGGTGAAGCTGGCTAACGCGCCAACGGCGAAACCAAAAGGGATGCCGTTCAGTAATGTGGCGTAGTGGGTAATCAAATCACCTTCATGGGCTTTAAAATCTATTTGGCTTGATAAGGCGAGCATAGCAATGAGGGGGGTGATCAAGCCTACCGTCAAAGCCAGAAACCAGTAGGCCTTCCGGATTTCCTTCCAGCTCCTCACCAGTCCAGCGGTCTGGAGGACAGATTCCACACCCGAATAAGCCAGGATACAAAAGGCGATGCTGGAGATGAAATCACCGTAGTTTTGCAAGATAGAACCCGTGTTTACCGCTTTTGTCGTCTCAATGGCCGCCAGTTTTATCTGATTAAGAGAACCACCATCCAACGTTATCAGACCTGAGACAATGAGATTGAGAATGACAAAGACAGCCGCAACAAAGATCATGAAGGTAAACCGGGCATTTTCCCTGATGCCGCTGATGTTTAACCCAGCTACGGCCCAGATTATGCCTAATACCAAGAGCATTGAAGTCGGTTGAGACAGCGGGAAGAAAGATGTGGCATTCGATACGGCACTGACGGCAGACATGCAGGCGGTGAGGATGTAATCCACCATGATTGAAGATACGGCAACAAAGGAAACCATGGGGCCCAATACCAGGTAGGAAAAAGAATAAACACCACCGCCAATGAGGTTATTATGCTCCAGGATTTCAGCTATTTCCGTAAGGCGGGTGCTGATAAAACGCACTAGGATACTCGTTATGGCAATGAAGATGATAGCGCTTAAGCCAATGAAACGAAAAGCTTCGGCAGGAGCATAGAAAATGGACGTAAATTCGTCCATCAAGGTGATAACGCCCACTGCAAGGTAGGTGAGCCAAATCCGGCCACCACGATTATAGGAAAGGAGATTGCGTTGACGGAAAAGATAGAAGAAGAAAACGAACAGGCCTGCATTCAGCAGGAAAAGAACTACTGTTTTGAAGGTAAACGTATATCCTCCCATTAGCTACGAGGTTAGCTGACGGGCTCGGGCAGGAGGTGTATCTTACCCTACCTCATAAAAGGATTCGCCCCTAAAAACCGGGTCCCCCGCTTCTCTGGTTTGGCACCAGAGAATTCGCTTCTTACATGCTGCAATGATTTTGCAGGCTGGATTTAACAACCTTTTGGTAATAAATGTCAATAAAAATTATCGTCCATGTTTCCACATTTCCATTAGGAAGAAAGTATGTTTCAGAAAATCGCCGCATGCTCTCTTTCAGGAAGGCTACCGCAATCAATCTGAACAGGAAATGTGTTGTCAAGTTTTCCCACATTTCATTCCGAAGTCGCGCCGACGCTCAAGCCTCTACATTTCGATTGGTTATCAATAGAGCCAATCATGATAAAACATCAATAAAGCCGAACACCTGTCACCTCAAATGTGCACCTATGGGGATGGAAAATTTTTAGGATTTGCGCTCGAAATGATTGATCCAACGGGGGCGTAACAGGCTTGGCGCTTGCCCCAAGCCCGCGTTGACGCACTCATTAGGCATTCCTTACTGTATGGATTTTCGGGTAGATACTCGATCCGTCTTTGCCTTTTCTTTTTCCTATTTTGATACCAGCGCCCCCATGCCTTTTTCCTTAAGCCTGGCCTGGGCCGCCGCGAGTCTGGCGATAGGCACCCGATAAGGAGAACAGCTTACATAGTTTAGTCCGGCCTTGTGACAGAACTCAACACTCGCCGGATCTCCGCCGTGTTCACCGCAGATGCCAACTTTAAGGGACGGTCGCGTGCTACGTCCCTTTTCGATTCCCATTTTGACCAGATAACCGACTCCTTCTTCGTCCAGAGTCTGGAAGGGATCGTTATCCAGGATATTATTGTCCCGGTAGTAATTGATGAATTTACCAGCATCATCACGACTGAAGCCGTAAGTGGTCTGCGTGAGATCGTTCGTGCCAAAGGAGAAGAACTCGGCCTCTTTAGCGATCTGATCGGCAATAACGGCAGCTCGGGGAAGCTCGATCATCGTTCCGATCAGATATTCAATCGTGACGCCTTTCTTTTTCATAACCTCTGCGGCCGTCGCCACGATGAGTTCCCTCTGGTTCGTAAACTCCTTGCTGATGCCTACTAGCGGCACCATGATCTCGGGAACCACCTTCTTGCCCTTTTTGGTCAGATCACACGCGGCCTCAATAATGGCACGGGTTTGCATACGCGTTATCTCCGGAAATACAATACCCAGGCGGCAGCCGCGGTGCCCCAGCATGGGGTTGATTTCGTGCAGCTCTTCGACGCGTTGCAGCAGACTCTCCTTTGCGGCAATGGCAGCCTTGGGCGTGCGCCTGGTCTTCATGATCGCGACCTCTACCATGAGCTTCTCACGCTTGGGGAGAAATTCATGCAGGGGTGGATCCAGAAGGCGTATGGTGACAGGGAGTCCATCCATTGTCTCAAACAGGCCTTTGAAGTCCGAGCGCTGCATGGGCAGAAGTTTGGTCAGCGCCTTCTCCCTGTCTTCCGTACTGGTCGCCAGGATCATCTCCTGAACGATGGGCAGCCGGTCCTCGGCGAAGAACATGTGCTCCGTTCGGCAAAGACCGATTCCTTCCGCGCCGAACTGCCTGGCCAACCTGGCGTCGCGTGGAATGTCGGCATTGGCGCGTACCTTCATGGTGCGCACCTTGTCCGCCCACTGCATCAGTTTTCCAAATTCACCGCTTACCTCGGGATCGGTGGTCGGCACCCTGCCGCGGATGATGCGACCGGTGCCGCCGTCAATCGTAATGTAATCGCCTCTTTTAACAATCACCTTACCGACGCTGAACTCACCGGCCGCGACGTCAACTTTGATTGATTCACAGCCGCTGACGCAGGGCTTGCCCATCCCGCGGGCCACCACCGCCGCGTGCGAGGTCATACCGCCGCGAGCCGTGATAATGCCTTTGGCGGCATCCATGCCGTGAATGTCGTCGGGCGTGGTCTCGGGACGGACGAGGATGACCGGAGATACCTTGGCCTGCTCTACTGCCTCATCGGCAGTAAAGACGACTTGACCGGCGGCGGCGCCCGGAGATGCCGGCAGTCCCCTGGCGATAACGTCTAACCTGGCCTTGGGATCAATAATCGGATGGAGCAGTTGATCCAGGGCGGCAGGTTCAACGCGCAGGATTGCCTCTTCCTTGGTCAGGAGTTTTTCCTGGACCATGTCCACGGCGATCTTGACCGCGGCGGGCGCGGTACGCTTGCCCGAGCGGGTCTGGAGCATATAGAGGGTTCCTTCCTGCACGGTGAATTCGAAATCCTGGATATCTCGATAGTGCTTTTCTAATTTGCTTGTGATATCGCGGAGCTGACGAAATACCTGCGGCATTTCTTTTTCCAGATCAGCGATCGGATGAGGGGTGCGGGTGCCGGCGACCACGTCTTCACCCTGGGCATTGGTCAGATACTCACCGTAGAATTCCCTGGCGCCCGTGGATGGATTGCGTGTAAAGCCGACGCCGGTTGCCGAAGTTTCGCCCATATTGCCGAAGACCATGGCCTGAACATTCACCGCTGTGCCCAGGTTGCCGGGGATGTTGTTTAATTTACGATAGGTAACGGCACGGTTATTATACCAGGAATTGAAGACGGCATCGCGTGACATGGCCAGTTGCTCCCAAGGGTCCTGGGGGAATTCGCGTTTTTTGATCTGCCTGATCCTGGCTTTAAATTTATCCACCAGCACCTGGAGGTCATCTGCCGTCAGGTCCACATCGAGCTGGACCTTCTTCTTGTTTTTCATTTCATGTATGACCTGTTCAAACACCTCTTTTTCGACGCCCATCACTACATTCCCGAACATCTGGATAAACCGGCGGTAGGCGTCCCAGGCAAAGCGTTCATTGCCGGTGCGTTTGATAAGTCCCTTGATCGTCGAATCATTGAGACCGAGATTCAATACCGTATCCATCATGCCGGGCATGGAGAATTTAGATCCCGAACGTACTGACACGAGCAGGGGCAGTTTGCTGTCGCCGAATTTGAACCCGCCCGCGACGGATGCCTCTACCTTCTTCATATATTTGCGCATTTCCTCGTCTAAACCATCAGGAACTCGCTGTCCCAGATCATAGAACTGGTTGCAGACCGCAGTCGAAATGGTGAATCCCGGCGGCACCGGCACACCGATGTTGGTCATCTCTGCCAGTCCGGCGCCCTTCCCGCCGAGCAGATCCTTCATGCTCCCCGTACCCTCGGCCTTTCCCTTCCCAAAAAAGTAAATGAACTTATTGCCGGTAGCCATATTAATTTCCTCCCTCAGAGTTCA
>JAPLJV010000052.1 GCA_026388415.1 Deltaproteobacteria bacterium
TCGTCTCTGTCTTTGACAATAGATGCTTTAATCGCTCCTTCTGGTCATCGCTTAATAATGTCGGTGGTCGCATATCTCCCTCCATAGTTTTTTATGGAGGATATTATATATTAGTTTATGTATGAATGCAACTTAGTATCACAACACATCCTATCTGTAAAGGTGGAATCGAGGCAGACCACAGCCATTATCATTTCTCTCTAAACTGCTATTTCTATGGTCTTTCTGTTCACATCGAGTAAATCGGTGGACACCTTCGCGCTGCACCGGTCAACGAGCAATGCAGCCAACTCGTCCCTTGCCGATTCTATTACTGACCGCGGCACGGGCGAGATCCCATCAATGTTGATGACGAGCCTTTTTGTGGTGTCCAGAATCTTAGTGAAATCGCCGTTTCGCCAGTTCCAGCGCCTGCACATTACATTCAGGGTCTTGTCGTCAAAATAGATTACTTCTCCAGCATCCGGGGTTTCCTTCGCTTCGCCTCCAAGTGGTATGAACATTTCATTCCCCTTCGACAGTCCCAGTCGCAGATTCCCCTCGATTTTTTGGACGTCATCCCCACCGCACGGGATCAGGTATTTGATGGACACATAATTAAAAAGAGCGACGATTGAGTTGATAAAAGGAAAACCACCGCTCTTTGCAACCCTCTTAAGTAACGACTTTATCGATGGTGGAAACTTATTCGGATTCGACCCGAGTTTCAGATAGACACTGTCCCAGGGTTTCACAAATTCATTGTCCAGCAGATTCAATCCGACTTTCTGCTGTATCTCCCCATTGAGCGTCGCGCTTATCACGTCATCAAAAAGTGCATTCTTGACGTCGCTCACTATGATCAATCCCCTCTTGAAATCAGGAAACCGGTCGAATATCTCCTGGTCTATGACAATCTGTCTCATCCTGCTCACCTCCAACCGCCGGAAAAATCAACCTTTTAAAACTGCGCCTTTCACGTGGTAAATATTAAAATTCCGGCTACTTACAGCACCTACCAAGCAAGGGTTTTCGGTTTTGAATTGCGGTGAAAATTACCAATTATAAGTGTTACTTTTAAAAGTCGGCAAACCCTTTGTGTAAATTACCGCAATCGAGAAAACGATAAATCTAACTGCTCGATATATGGCCGCCAGAATCGACGTTGCCTGTATAAATGCTCATCACAGGTACCGGCAAAGGTTCAAATTAAATCCCCATAAACGGGATAAGTGCGTTAACAAAATTATCTTCTGCCTGAAAGAACGTAACAAATTATTGCCGCTTTATTAACGAAGTGCTGGCAATTGAAGGTTACCGCGCAACTCCCGGATATGAGCGATCCCTTGCTTCTGCAAGTAGCTCCGCATTCCTTCAATTATTTCCAGCACAGCCAAGGGTCTGAAAAAGTTTGCCGTTCCCACTTGGACCGCTGTTGCACCGGCAATGATAAACTCCATGGCATCTTCGGCCGTGGTTATACCACCTATGCCGATCACGGGGATGGAGACAGTACTGGCAACCTGCCAGACCATTCGCACCGCTACCGGCTTAATGGCCGGTCCAGTCAGACCACCAGTCACGTTTCCCAGTTTTGGCTTCCTTGTTTCCACATCAATAGCCATACCCAGCAAGCCGTTAATAAGCGATACGGCATCCGCCCCGCCCTCTTCAGCGGCAAGTGCTATGGAGACAATATCAGTGACATTGGGGGTCAGCTTACAGATTACCGGTACCGAGCTCACTTTTTTTACCTCATAGACCACCTTGTACACCATTGTAGGATCAACACCAAAGCTCATGCCACCCTGCTTTACGTTAGGGCAGGACACGTTCAGTTCCAAGGCAGCTATTCCGCCCGCGCGGCATAGCTTTTCAGATACAGCAACAAAGTCGTCGATTGTATCAGCGGCTACATTGACGATAACCGGAACGCTGAGCCTTTTCAGGAAGGGGAGCTTATCCGCAATAAAAGAATCCACTCCCACGTTTTGCAGTCCGCAACTACTCAACATACCCGCGGCCGCCTCCACTACCCGTGGTGACGGATTCCCCTGGCGGGGCTTGATGGTAGTGGCCTTAACGACCAGGGCGCCCAACCTATTGATATCATATAGGTGGGAGTACTCCTCACCATAGCCAAAAGTTCCCGAAGCAGTCATAACCGGGTTTTGCATTATCATCCCCGGAAGTTCCACCGTCAGATCATAGTTGGCTGATATGCGGGAGGGTGGATTTATGTGTTCACTCATCCCATATCACCTCCTCTGCTTTGAATACCGGGCCTTCCCGGCAAACCAAGGCATACGTGTAGTCCAGGGAATTATGTTGGTGAGCTTGCACTTTGCAGACACAAGACTGGCACGCCCCAACACCACAGGCCATATGTTCCTCCAGGGAAACCTGACAAAGCATCCTATGAACCTTAGCCCACTGAGCAATTATTTTCAACATTCCCTTGGGACCGCAGGTATAAAGTGCGCATGCCCCGGTGTCCACTCCATTTGTCTCGAAATCTTCCAGCAGCTGTGACAGTACCTTTCCCAGCATAACCCGGGTAACCCAGGTGTTAACGCGCACGGTGCTGCCCAACCCTGCAAAGTCATCAACACAGATTAGATTTTCAGGAGAATGGGCCCCAATCAGGGCATAAACGTGTGGTTGTTGGTCTTTATCCCTCGGCGGGGCTGCAAGTTTTTCGGCCAAAAACATCATGGAAGCGACTCCGATTCCACCGGAGACCAGGATGGACCTTGCAGCAGAGAAGTCAATTTCAAATCCCTGGCCCAGAGGACCAAGAACATCTATGTTTTCTCCGGGATGCTTCCGAGACAGGAGCAGTGTGCCCTGGCCTCTTATCTTGTACACTACTGACACTACCCCATTTACCGTATTAACCCGGTAAATGGTCAGGGGACGACGCAGCAAAACATCATACTGCCGATTACAGGCAATGTTGACAAACTGCCCCGGCTTCCCCAAGCCAGCTATTTGTGGAGCTCTAAAAGACAAGCGGAAACAGTCTTGGCCAACCTTTTCTTGCTCAAGTACTTCTGCTTGGACTTCAAATATCCGGTTCATATGCTTTCCGGGACTTTGATGCCACCCAAATCCTGAGGCCATTCCATTCTTCTTACATCCTGCGCGTTACCACTCGAGGATCCGACAGCGGGTCTGCCCCCCGCCCATTCCTATAATAGACTGCGATCGAATGCCCACTGTTTGTTTGAAGGGGCAGTGCTTTATCTCTGCGGAAGTATAGGGAGAAGGACTTTTTGAGTCAAGAGGTTTTTTTGCCAACAGTGCCTTCTTGTGCCGGTCAGTTTTACCTTGACAGACAAAACCGGGTGTGTTTAACTGCGCCCATCGAAGGCGATATCTTATCAAACAACATAAGAAAAGTAGATTGGGTTCTAATGAGCAATAGCAATTTATTAAACTCATTTGTCTGCTCCGGCGATACGGGCAATATTCAGTTTAATGGTGTACGCTACATGCTTATCCGTCCTGAGACCATCTGTGCACTGCAAAAGTCCGTCGAGGAGAAATTGGGTGACGCCAGTGCTGACATTTTTTTCAACAGTGGATTGACTGGTGGAAAAATGTCTACAGTGAAATATATGCAGTTGTTTAGCCTCTCGAAGAAGGAGGCCGCCCAGTACATGTGCGACATGGGGGGGCAGATAGGTTGGGGGAAGTTCATCCTTGAAGAATTTAATGTGCCGGCGGAAAAAATTTCGATAAGAGTTCTCAATTCGGCTTTTGCAGCCTATTATGGGGGCTCGGAAAAACCTGTTTGTCATTTTATTAGAGGTGTTGTAGCGGGGATCGCCCTTGGTGTCTTTGAGCAGCCCGCAGAGGTGGTGGAAACACTGTGTTTATCAAAGAAAGATGCTTTTTGCAGATTTGAGACGGTTGGAAAATCAGCTGGCATGGTCAGGTAAGAGTGAAGTCGAAATCAAAAAAGGGGGGGTAAGATGAAAAAAGCAGGAATGTTTGCGTTAATGGTCTTTATTGTTGCGTGCGTGAGTTTCTTCCCCAATCTGGATGCGAAAGCGGAAACTGAACTTAAAGCAATCTCTTTTTTGCCGAAGGAGCACAAATTGTGCGCCATGATCCCTACCTGGATCGAAAGAATCAATAATGAACTCAAAGGAGTAGTAAAAATCACCTGGGTCGGCGGGCCTGAGATCATGGCGGCGTTTAACCAGCCGGAGGCATTACGAAAGGGTATATTTCAGGTTGGTTTTATCCCTACCGCTTATTATACTGGTTTACTGCCTGAAGGGGATAGCATTAGTTTGTCCCGTTATGATTTCAAAAGAGAGAGAGAGAAGGGCGGTATTTGGGATTACATGGTAGAACACCACAAGAAGATCAATATGATTCCCCTGGGTACCTGGCTATATGATCCATTTTATCTTTATGTCAAGAAACCCATTGCCAAGCTGGATGATCTCAAAGGCTTAAAATTAAGGACAGCCGCCAAGTATGATAAGATGATGAAGACGCTGGGGATGGTCCCGGTAACCATCGAGTTCGGTGAGACGTATACAGCATTGCAGCGCGGAGCTGTTGAAGGTTTTGGATGGTCAACAATCGGTCCCAGGGACTGGGGCTGGCTCGATGATACCAAGTATGTCATTGATATCCCGTTCTATGCCCGTCAGAATACCCTTATGCTCATGAACCTCGACGCATGGCAGAAGCTTCCCAAGAATGTACAGGCCAAGATCATGGACATCACGATCAAGTTTGAACCTGAGATGAAGGCATACTTCGAAAAGGCCGTTGCAACTGAAAAGGCAGCGATGGAAAAGCAGGGTGTTAAAAGAATCTCGCTCTCTCCCGGGGATACCAAGAAGTACATTGAAACGGCAGATAACGCTTTTCTTGAGGATCTGGATAAGAAGATGCCGGGAGAGGTTAAGATATTAAAGAAGATTATGGGGCTGGAGTAGAGGAGGTTCCATGAAAGTCTCAATTGAATTTCTTGAATCTATTCTCGCAAAGATAAATAAATTTTTTGTGTTTATAGCCTGCCTGATGTACGTCGGCACCATTTTGCTCATTAACTTTGATCTCTTCATGAGATTTGCTTTTCGTGCACCCATTGCAGGGCTGACGGAGGTGACCGAGATATTTCTTCTGTATATGACATTTCTCGGGGCTGCCTGGCTATACAAGGATGATGGACATGTTGTTGTTGATATTGTTCTCTATAATCTTGTTTCTAAATCGCTCGCCAAAAAGATACTGATCCTGCAAAATCACATTATCGTCGGCATTATCAGTGGTATCCTTGTCTACTATGGTTCTCTCACTACTTTTGACCACTATATGCGGGGTGCGTACAACCCCACTATCCTTGAAACTCCTATTGCACTTGCGATTGCAATAATTCCTGTCGGCAGTTTCATTCTTTTACTGGAAGTGCTGGTTAAAATCTTCAACATAGGCTATCGGCCAAAAATAGTAGACCCGATAAAATGATGGAGTTTAGCACTCCTCCCACAGGGTGGGGCGTATAAGCAGAGGTAAGGGGGGCAGCATCTCCCTTACCTCTGCTTTGCATTTGTTCCCGTCAACAGGATGGGGTATTCTGCGGATGAAATATTATCACATGGCAGTTAGCCATAATTAATAAGTTAGAAATTATTCCATGGGCTTTTCTACCCCTCAAGGGGGTACTGAAAAGAGTGACAAGAAATAATTTTGTAAACTTACTTATCCCGTTTATCGGGATTCGGGATGACGAGGAGGTTTCATTTTTTATGGACTGGATAACTGCACTTGTCTTGATCTTCTCTCTACTTTCAGTTTTATTTTTGATAGGCGTTCCTGTTGCCTTTTCTTTCATCGGTGTAAATTTAGTTTTTGGATATATTTTCTGGGGAGATGCCGCATTTTCTCAGACTATTTTGAATCTTTACCGGTCTACCAGCCTTTTCTCACTTGTTCCGGTGCCGCTCTTCATTTTGATGGGCGAGGTCATCTTCCTCTACGAGATTGCACCCAATATGATGGACACGCTCGATAAATGGATCGGAAGAATACCGGGCAGGTTAAGCCTTATGGCAGTAGCGGGCGGAGTTCTTTTTTCAACACTATCGGGTTCTTCAATGGCTAGCACGGCAATGCTTGGGAAGACCCTACTTCCAGAAATGGAAAAAAAGGGATACAAGCCTGAAATGACCATGGGGCCGATTATGGGGAGCGGTTGTCTTGCAGGTATGATGCCTCTTAGCGCTCTCGGCATAGTAACAGCGACACTCGCAAGCATTTCGGTTGGAGATTTTATACTCACCATAATCGGTCCGGGTATCCTGATGGCAACTATTTATGCTCTCTATATTATTGTGAGAGCTCGGCTGCAGCCCCATCTCGCCCCGCCCTATGATCTAAAAAGGGTGCCATTGAAAGAGAAGATAATCCTTACGGCAAAATACGTCCTGCCATTAGGAATGATTTTGTTCTCTGTTGTCGGCATCATCGTGGCCGGCGTTGCAGCCCCTACCGAGGCGGCAGCTGTGGGTGCGCTCATCTGCTTCATTCTGGCCTTTATCTATAAGGGTTTCAGGTTCGACCTCCTCAAAAAAGCCCTTGTCCAAAGCCTGAAAGTGGTTGTGATGCTATTTATCATATTGTCGGGTGCAACTGGCTTTTCTGAAATTCTTGCTTATACCGGGGCAACGCAGAATCTCGTAGAAATTGTGAAGCATATCGAACTGTCTCCCATGGGAATATTGATCATAATGCAGATTATTCTCATTGTCCTTGGCACTTACCTCGAATCACTGGCTATCATGATGATTACTATTCCCATATATATGCCGATCATCAAGACCCTTGGATTTGATCCGTACTGGTTTTGCGCAATATTCCTCATCAACATGGAACTGGCGACGATCTCACCTCCTTATGGCCTGGTTTTGTTTACCATGAAAGGGGTGGCACCCCACCACACTATGGGCGATGTATTCAAGGCAAGCATACCTTTTTGTATTCTCGACACCCTTGCACTTATTCTGGTAATGATATTCCCGAGCATAGCGCTTTTTATACCGCATCTGTTTAAACATTAGTAAGGAGATAGGCATAGTTAAGGATATGGAATGAGGATATCAATAGATGTAGGCGGCACATTTACCGATGTTATTTTGATTGATGAGAAGGAGGGGATTTTTCAATATGCCAAAACCCCTACTACGCATTACGATTTAGCCGAGGGTGTCCTCAATGGGCTGGAGGAGATTCTTGAAATTTCCGGCAAATCCATTCGGGATTTGGATTATCTCATTCATGGCACCACTATTGGCACCAATGCGATTATAGAGGGTAAAGGTGCGAAGGTTGGTCTGATTACCACCGGGGGTTTTGAAGATGTTCTTGAGATCCGGCGGGTAGCCCGCCCGAAGGAAGCAGCCTTCGATTTTGAAGTGGATAATCCGCCGCCCCTCGTTCCCCGTTACTTGAGGAAAGGCGTTAT
Source organism: Deltaproteobacteria bacterium (assembly GCA_026388415.1). Taxonomy (NCBI): domain Bacteria; kingdom Pseudomonadati; phylum Myxococcota; class Myxococcia; species Deltaproteobacteria bacterium. The sequence continues at coordinate 7,469 of JAPLJV010000052.1, forward strand.
TGAGCGGATGAATAGCAAGGGAGAAGTGTATACTCCCCTCGATGAACATTCTGTCCATAACGTAATAGATTTCTTTAAGAAAGAGAGAGTTGAGGCGATCGCTATTTCTCTCCTCTTTTCCTTCCTCAATCCCCGTCATGAAAAGCGAGTAGCAGAGATATGCCGGGATGCTTTTCCGGAGGCATTAGTTTCCCTTTCCTCGGAGATATGTCCCGAGTTTCGAGAATATGAACGGACTTGTACCACCGTAATGAACGGATACCTCGGGCCGGTTATCAAAAGGTATATGGATAATCTTATGAACCGGCTGAAACAGAAGTACGGGAATATTCGTCTTCACATCATGCAGAGTAACGGTGGCTCGATGGCCGCCGAAGCAGCGGGAGATCATTCGGCTCATTTGATAAATTCCGGTCCTGCAGGCGGAGCAATGGCTACTGCCTACATTAGCAAATTGACCGGATGTGAAATGGCTATCGGTGCTGATATGGGAGGAACAACCTTTGATATTTCAATCATAGACAAGGGGATGCCCAAGACAACCACCTGGGGCGGGGTAGGGGAATACCCCATCAAACTTCCCATGGTGGACATGAAAACAATTGGCGCCGGTGGCGGCAGCATCGCCTGGATTGATAACGGCGGTGTTTTGAATGTGGGCCCTCAAAGTGCCGGATCAGAACCTGGTCCAGCCTGCTATGGATGGGGGGGAGAGCTACCGACTGTTACGGATGCCAATCTTGTCTTGGGTCGTCTCAATCCCGATTATTTTCTCGGCGGCAGGATCCCGCTTTTCCCGGAGCGTGCAATAAAAGCAATCAAGGAAGGGGTGGCTGACAAAATGGCCTACTCCGTTGAAGAAGCTGCCGTAAGCATTATCCGCATTGTGAATGCCAACATGGCAAAGGGAATTAGCGGGGTTTCCGTCCAAAGAGGCTACGACTTAAGGGAATTTATCCTGGTACCTTTCGGAGGCGCTGCCGCGAATCATGCAGTTGACCTTGCAGCGGAGCTTGGGATCAGTAAAGTTTACGTCCCGCCGATGTGCGGCAATTTCTCTGCGGTTGGCCTTGCGGTGGCCGACATTCAGCACGATTATGTGCGCACCTTGGCGAAAAAGCAAAAAGATATCAGCGTAAATGAGCTCCTGAAGGCTTATAACAATTTGGAACGAGACGGGATTCGGCAACTGAAAGAAGGAAACGTACGAGATGAGGATATTCACATTGAATGGTCTGCCGATCTCAGATATGAAGGACAGTCTTGGGAGCTGAATACTCCCATTGAGCGAAGTGCTACTTTCGGTGAGAGGGAATTGCAAAACATTCTCTCATCCTTCCACGCTCTCCATCAGAAGGTATACTCCTATAGCGAACCGAAAGAACCCTTGGAATTTATCAACCTGCGAGTGAAAACAATCGGAAGGAATCCAAGCCTGACCCTCCCTAGAGAAATAATGGCCCCTGTTCCCCTTTCGGAAGCTCTGAAGACAAAGCGGCCCGTCTATTTCAAAGATACCGGTTTCGTTGAAATTCCTGTCTATGAGCGCGATCGTCTGCACGGTGGCAACGAAGTGGTTGGCCCTGCGCTCATCGAGGAGATGATTTCTACCACTCTGCTTCCATCAGGATGGGTTGGTGTCATAGATGAATTTAAAAATATTGTGATCACGCAAATCAATTGAATGGGAGCTTCAGTCCACCATTGCGGAAGGAAAATATGCAATACAAAGCAGATGCGGTAACGATGCAGGTAATCCGTTATGGATTAGACGCCATTGCCGACGATATGGGGTATAACCTCATGCGCATGGGAAGGACAACGATCGTCAAGGAAATAATGGATATTAACTGTGCGGTTTTGGATGCTTCCGGCGGTATATTGGCCCAGGCCCATCTCTGCCCCTTGATGATGTTCAGCCTGCCAACAACGGCAACCAACATGTTAAAGCATATAGATACGTTCGAAGAAGGGGATGTCATCATCTGTAACGATCCTTATTTAGGTGGCCAGCATCTGCTGGATATGCAATTTTTTTCACCGGTCCTGTTCGATGGGAAAGTTATCGCTTTCGTGGCGAACATTGCCCACCAGCTTGATATGGGAGGATCCGTCCCCGGTGGGGTTGCTGGCGGTCTTACCGAGATATATCAGGAAGGATTAAGGCTCCCCTTTGTTAAGCTATACCGCGGAGGGGTTGAGGATCGGCAAATTTTTAATATCATCTCCAAGAACATCCGTGTCCCTGAAAAGACCCTGGAGGATTTCAGAGCCCAGGCGGCAACAACTGTGGGAGGGGTCCAACGGGTGAAGGGCTTGGTTGCCAAGTACGGAGTCGAAACATTCCTGAAGTGTACAGAAATGCTTCTTGACTATGGAGAAGGCCTGGTTCGTAAGGCATTTACCGCGATGCCGGATGGAGACTATACGGGCAGTGATTATGTGGACGATGACGGTATTTCCGATGAGCCTTTTAAAGTTCAGATTAACGTCCATATCAAAGGCGACGAGATGTTCGTAGACTTCCAGGGAACCAGTTCACAGGCCCAAGGGAACATTAACTGCCCCTGGTCCTGTACCCAGGGCGGGGTCTTCTATACCATTGTCGGGATTGTAGACCCGTACATGGTGGTCAATTCGGGTACTTTCCGTCCTATCCACGTAGCGAGTGATGTCGGGCTGATCACTAATCCCAGTCCTCCCGCAGGGGTTACTGCCAGGAGTCAGGTGATGACGAAGATTACCGAGGCCATGCTGAAGGCGATGAGCACGGTGGTTCCTAGCCGTGTGGTTTCCGGCAGTCATGGCCAGGCATGCACATGCTCTTTTAGTGGTGTTTATCCTGAGACCGGCAAGCGCTTCACCTATATCGAAATTCAAGGGGGTGGGGCAGGAGCGAGGCACGACAAGGATGGACCTGATGGTCAGGATCTTCACTTGGGTCGTTTCCTCAATACTCCTGTGGAAGCTGCCGAGATAGAGAATCCGGTAATGATTGAAAGATATGAATTCATTCCTGATTCAGGGGGGGCGGGAGAGCATCGTGGCGGGCTTTCGTTGCGGAGAGATACCCGTTTCCTGACGGACGTTACCTGGGCCCGTTATTCCGATCGGCAGAAGTTCAAACCGCAGGGGCTCTTCGGGGGTAAGGAAGGAACGAAGGGTGAGCTTGTTCTTAATCCGGGTACAGCAGGGGAGCAAAAGCAAAAGTCGAAAGGTGTCACCAAACTGAAAGCCGGTGATGTTCTGAGCATCCGCCTGCCGGGTAGTGGTGGTTATGGAGATCCTATAAAGCGAGATCCGGAAAAGATACGTTGGGATGTCGTAAATGCTAAAGTAAGTCTCGAATCTGCCAAAGATGACTATCTTGTCATCTTTAATGATGATCTGACTATTAATGAAGAGAAAACGCAATATCTTCGTACGAAGGCAAAAGCAGGTTAATAAACTTTAGATGGAGGAAGGGAATCAAAGGATTCGCCGGGCCACAATCCAAAGCATTGGAAGGTCTCTTGTGTCACTTCGACACAGGTTCCCCGTTGACAAGCAAGGCCTTTCGTACTTTTCCAAGGCTTGTGCGGGGAAAATCCCTGCAAAAAGTCACGTGCCTCGGCCATTTGAAGCGGGCTAACCGCCCCCCGCAGAAGGAGATCACGTCTTCTGCCAGAACATTTGCCCCAATCTTGGTAATGACAAAAGCGTGCCCCACTTCACCCCATATCTCGTCTGCAACGCCCACGATAGCGATATCCTCAACACACGGGTGCTCCCGCAGGGCCTTCTCCACTTCCGCCGGATAGACATTTTCACCCCCCGAGATATACATGTCCTTGGCCCGGTCCACCAGGTAGAAATACCCATCTTCATCTTTGCGGGCCAAGTCCCCCGTGTAGAGCCAGCCGTTTTTGATTGTCTCTTCGGAGCGAACAGGGTCCTGCCAGTATTCCTTCATCATAATGGAGCCCCGCACGACGATCTCACCCACTTCACCGGAATTTACGGGCCGGTCTTGTCGGTCCACCAGATTAACCTCCGCGTGGAAAACGGGTCGGCCGACGGTACCAGGTTTTCGCAATGACTCTTCCGCGGAGGCCCAAAGGAGGATAGAGGTCTCTGTCTGGCCCATGATCTGGCAAAGAGGAAACCCGGCCTGCATGCATCGGGCCAGCAGCTCGGGTGTGGTCTTTTCCCCGCCTATGGCACAAACCAATAGAGAAGAAAGGCTTCCCCTTCGCTCCTGCTCAACCCCAAGGAGCGCTCTATAAACCGTGGGAACACCGAGTAGTTTGGTTACCCTGAACCGCTCTATGTCCTTATAGGTCATGTCGGGATCGAACTTGGGATGAATGATCATGGTTGCGCCCTTGTACAGGATTGGCGAAGCCTGGATAAAGAGCCCTCCGGAGTGGTAAAGGGGAAGGACAATGAGCATGATATCGTCAAAGTGGAGATTGAAGAAAATATCCGCGTTGAGACAATTGAAGAAGGTCTTACGATGGGAAAGGACGGCCCCCTTTGGCTGGCCGGTGGTGCCGGAAGTGTACATGATGACATGGGGCTCTTCGGGGTCGGTGGGGCCCAGAGACTCCGTTAGAAACGGCTCCTGTCCGTCAAAGGCCTTTGTCTCAACGTTGTAGTCCATGATTTCAGGGGATGCGATCTTGTGACCAACGCTTCCGAGCAACATGGGAGGTGTGCAGGTGTTCAGGTTGAGTCCGGTAACCAGTTCTCCGTAACGTTCTCCGAAGACGAAGAGCCGGGGCCGGGAATTCCCCAAGATAAAGCCCAAATCGGGCCTTGCGAGACGGAAATTGATGGGCACGAAGATCGCCCCCAGGCGGGCACAGGCAATGTAAAGATCAATAAACTCCGGACAGTTTTCGAGCAACACCCCTACCCGGTCTCCCTTCTCGATCCCCAGGGACTGGAGCCAGCAACTCGCACGGTTTGCCCTCCGGTGAAGCTCCAGATAGCTGATCTCCTGTCCTTTGAAGATGATAGCAGGTTTATGAGGCTGCAGTTCACTCCAGCGCAACACCCACCAGGCTATGTTCATTGACTTGATCATTTTTCCCTCGTACTGCATCTCGGTAATAACATCGCTTCTAGCGAGAGAGGTATAGGCGATTTGTTTTTGCCTGTCAAGGGGTGTATTATCTTAAAAAGTACCGTCTATACGGTAGGAAAGGGAAACTTGGTAGCGGGCGCTTTTTTGAGAAATCATTCCATCTTCTGGCTGAGTCACCCTTCAAGAAGGCTTGTTTGAGCACTGTCTATACAGATCTTTCTGCATGCCTCAAATTAGCTTCGCTGAGAAAGTAACATCATTCGTTACGGGTTGAAATCAAGCATTTTCTTCAAGGGTGACGTTTTACTTCCTTGAAGAGGAAGTTATGCTTGCCCCCGATCATCCCCCCAAAATGCCACATTTCATCTGGTACTCGGCAATATACCTTGATCAAAAAAATAGCTACTTGTAACCTACTTGTTCATGATGGATAATCACTCCTGACGTCGCCATCCGATTGAGCAGCTTCCATTCCTGTTCCGCACTTATATCCAAAGCGGCGGCAATTTCACCGGAGAAGATGATTTTTTTTAAGTAGTTGGGCATAGTCGAGAGGCTGCATTTCCATTTCGCCCAACCTGGTTTTCTCGCGTTTCACTATGTTATTTGTTCCTTCCTTGAAAGAGGAGTTACGAGTAAAATAAAAAGCCTTTATCAAATTTTTTTAGAATTTTGATTATCGAAAATATTCATGATTGGAGAAAGGTGCACGTAATCTAAATGAAAATAAATCGGGCAGGCAACATTTCACATTGACAAAGACACCAAGAGGTTATAGATGTGCTCAGACAATCCGTTAACAAGCCTGGGGCTGATAACGGATTTTTTTTACAGGGGGAAAGAGGCGATGGCGGCAGCGGATGTATTGCTCTACGACACAACATTAAGGGACGGCACACAAGGGGAACAGATCAATTTCACGGCTGAGGATAAATTACGCATTGCGCGGCGTCTGGATGATAATGGTTTCCACTATATAGAAGGGGGCTGGCCCGGCTCTAATCCGAAGGACATGCGTTTCTTTGAACTGGCGAAAGAGGCTGATCTCAAGCAGGCCCGTCTTACCGCCTTCGGCAGCACGCGCAAGCCCGATATAAAACCGGAAGATTGTCCCAACCTGCAGGCGCTTATAGCCGCAGCAACACCGACGGTGACGATTTTCGGCAAGTCATGGGATCTGCATGTAAATGAGATCCTGCAAACAACCCTCCTCGAAAACATGGCCATGATTCGTGATTCCATAATTTTTCTTAAGGCCATGGGAAAAGAAACGATTTTCGATGCCGAGCATTTCTTTGACGGCTACAAGAACAATCCCCATTACGCCTTGGAGGTTATAGAGACAGCCGCTGTCGCCGGCGCAGACATGATCGTTCTGTGTGATACCAATGGCGGTACCATGCCTCAGGAAATCACTGAAATAATCGCCGCTGTCAGTGAACTCATTCCGCCGCAGCGCCTGGGCATCCATGCCCATAATGATTGCGGACTGGCGGTGGCCAATTCCCTGGCGGCAGTTCTGTGCGGAGTGAGGATGGTGCAAGGGACGGTTAACGGCTTTGGCGAGCGGTGCGGCAACGCCAACCTGATTACCATCATCTCCAACTTGCAGCTCAAAATGGGTAAGAATTGCCTGACTGAGGCCCAGCTCAGCCAATTGTCCAAGCTGGCCCATTATGTAAGCGATGTGGCCAACATTCCTCCCGTTCCGTATAGCCCCTACGTCGGGCGCAGCGCCTTCGCCCATAAGGGGGGGATCCATGTGAGCGCCATTGCCAAAAACGCCAGTGCCTACGAACACATCAAACCGGAATTGGTGGGGAACCGGCAGCGCGTCCTGGTTTCGGATCTGGCCGGGAAAAGCAATATCGAGTACAAGGCCCGGGAAATGGGGATTGACCTGGGAACCGACGAGCTTACGAGCCGGAAGATCGTGACGGAAATCAAAAAAATGGAAGATGAGGGCTATCAGTTTGATGCAGCCGAAGGCTCATTGTCGCTGCTGATCAAGAAAACAACCGGTGAATTCAAGGCGCCTTTTGCCCTGGAAAGTTTTCAGGTCATCAACTCCAAGACGGACGCGACGCCCTCCCAGTGCCACGCAACGGTCAAGATAACCGTCGGCGATGAAGAAGAGCTGACGGCGGCGGAAGGCAACGGCCCCATCAATGCCCTTGATCATGCCTTAAGGAAGGCCCTGACAAAATTTTATCCCCAGATTGCCGAGATGCACCTGGTGGATTTCAAGGTCCGGATCATCGAGAGTAGCGAAGGTACCGGGGCCAAGGTGAGGGTTTTACTGGATTCCCGTGATGACAATGATCTCTGGAGCACGATCGGCGTCTCCGCCAATATCATTGATGCCGGTTGGTATGCACTCGTGGACAGCATCCAGTATAAATTAAGCAAGGACAAACTGAACAAGCATAATCCGACCAACGGGACCAGGAAAGAATAAGTTCATTGCCAAGCCTTTTTGTTTCTGGTAAAGAGGAGCTAAGAATTTATGACGGGTTAGCAAAGATAACAGTATGTTAATTTCCATAAACAGCCAAAATCCCCAGATGCGGCTGATTAAAAAGGCGGTGGAGATTCTCCAGCAGGGCGGGCTCGTTATCTATCCTACCGACACGGTCTACGGTCTCGGGTGTGCGCTGTCCAACAAGAGAGGGATAGAAAGGATCTACGCAATCAAGCGACAGAACAAAAAACAGCCTTTAAGTTTCATCTGTGCCGATCTCAAAGACATCAGCAGTTATGCACGGGTATCTGATCCCTCCTACAAGACCATGAAGCACTTCCTGCCCGGTCCTTACACTTTTATTCTTGAGGCCTCGCGCCTGGTACCAAAAATCATCCTGCCCAAGAGAAAGACGACCGGCATCAGGGTCCCGGATAACGCCATCTGCTTGGCCTTGGTCAGGGAACTGGGCGAGCCCATCATCAACAGCAGCGTTAAAAACGAAAGGGATGAATTTATCAGCGATCCCCGGATAATTGAAGAAAAGTTCCGGCATCATGTGGACCTGGTTATTGACGGCGGCATACTGGCGCCGGAACCTTCCTCCGTCATCAGTCTCATAGAAGACAGGATAGAAGTTATCAGAACCGGCAAAGGCGATGTAACGGCTTTTTTACGATTAAAATAACCGCTGGCCGTTGTTGCCCACTCGCGGCCTGCCACCAACCTTTATGAGGGAATTATGAAACAGGAGATGCTCATCAATGCCGTCCACCCGGAACAGAAGCGGATGGCCATTCTGGAAGACGGCAAACTCATTGAATTCGACATCCAGATGTCTTTTAAGCAGCCCATCACGGGTAATATTTACCTGGGTGTAGTTCAAAAGGTGGAACGGGGCCTGCAGGCCGCCTTTGTAAACTACGGCGGCAAGAAGGATGGCTTTCTGCCCTTGCGCGACGTGAGCCCGGATAATTTCACGGAAGCAAGTAGCAGAGAAGGCAATCACGAAGCGGGAAGACATACGCTGAAAGTCGGGCAGGAGGTACTGGTCCAGGTACTCCGGGAGGTAAGCGGCCAGAAGGGCGCCCTGCTGACCGGTTATATCTCACTGCCGGGCCGCTACCTCGTCCTGCTGCCGAACAAAGAGAGCAGCGGCGTTTCGCGCAAGATAGAAGATGAAGATGACAGGAAGCGTTTGAAGGCGATCGTGGGACAGATACAAAAAGATGAGGGGCTCGGCTTTATCGTCCGTACCGCCGGCATGAGCCGCACGAAACAGGAACTCTCCCGCGACTACCAGCACCTTTTAAGGCTCTGGCAGGAAATCCAGAAAAAAACAAAATCCATCTCGGCCCCGGCACTGATCTATCAGGAAAGCGATTTCGGCGTCCGGACCCTGCGGGATTATTTTATCCCGGAGATTACGGAAATATGGGTGGACGACCCGGAGACATTCAAAAAAATGCGCGCCTACTGCAAGGCTATCGCTCCCCGGAATTTAAAGATGATCCAGCTTTACAAGGAAAAAACTTCCATCTTCGACAAATTCCAGTTGGAAGATCAGATCCGCGGCATCTACCAGGATCGGGTCAATCTGAAGTCCGGCGGCTATGTCATCATCAAACCCACGGAGGCCATGATTACCATTGATGTCAACTCCGGGCGGGCCTCCAACAAAAGGAATGTGGAAGAGACGGCTTTCCGGACCAATATCGAGGCCGCCGAGGAAGTAGCCAGACAGCTCCGCCTGCGCGATCTCGGCGGTCTGATCGTGATAGATTTTATTGACATGATGGACCGGAAAAACAATGCGGAGGTAGAAAGAACCTTCAAGAAGGCCTTGAGCCTCGATCGGGCCCGGATCCAATTGGCGAAAATTTCCAAGTTCGGCATCATGGAGCTTTCGCGCCAGAAAAAGCACTCCACCATCCAGGAAATCAGCTACATGCCCTGTCCTTTCTGCCATGGCAGCGGTATCCGGCCATCCCTTGAATATGCGGCGCTCAGCGCCTTCCGGAAAATGGAATCCCAGGCGGTAAAAGGCGCCTCTTCCAGCCTCACGGTTTCGCTTCCTCACGAAGTGGCCCATTATCTGCTCAACCAGAAGCGTAGCGAAATCTGTAAGCTGGAAACTGACTACGAGATGGACATCCATGTTGTGACCGTGACCGACATGGCCTGGGATGCCGTAACTATCGAAGCGACTACGAGAAAACCTATCTTGGGGGCACAGGAAGCCAGATTGAAAAGTCTGACCGGACAGGAGGAAGGGCAAGAACTCGAAGCGGAGGAAAGTGACGAGGAGGAAATAAACTCGGAATTAGTAGAATATCCGGAAAAATCAACAATTGTCGC
>JAPLJV010000053.1 GCA_026388415.1 Deltaproteobacteria bacterium
GGGTGGTAACGTTTTTTTCGCGTACCTGCACATACCGCGCCCCGCCGCCGACAGCCGCTATTATTACCTCATCTATGGTCCGCGAACCGCACAAGGCGCGGTCCGTCACCAAATAAATACCCTGCACGCTAACCTTCTATCCTCAGTAATTTATTGATGTTTTCTTCAGAAAGCCGATACAGGGCATCCAGAAAATTTACCTGCATGCTGCCGGGGCCGGGCGAATTCATGGCGCTCAGCTCACCCGCAATCCCCATGACGGCCATGGCCTCGGTAGTAGCCTGGGCAAAATTGCCGTTCACGGCGGCAAAGGCGCCGCAAAGGGCGGAGGCGGTGCAGCCGAGGCCGGTAACTTTGGTCATCATGATATGGCCATTAAATACCTTGGTAACATCGGCGCCGGCCAGGATATAATCCGTTTCACCGCTCACACAGACGACGCTTCCGTAAGTGTCGTGCAGGCGCCGCGCCGCATCTAGGGCATCTTCGGACAAGGCGCTGCTGTCCACCCCTTTGGTTTTACCCCCACTATTGACCAGAGCCATTATTTCCGAGGCATTGCCGCGAATAATTGTAATCGGCACCGTCTCGAGGAGCTCCCGGGAGGTCCGGGTGCGATAGGCAGTTGCCCCGGCGCCGACGGGATCGAGCACGATGGGAATCTTCCGCTGGTGGGCATGTTGCACGGCACGGAGCATGGAAGGAATCCAGTACCTGCTCAAGGTGCCGATATTAATCACGAGAGCACCCGCGATATCCACCATTTCCTCCACCTCTTCTTCGGCATGGGCCATGACCGGCGATGCGCCCAGGGCCAGCAGGGCATTGGCCGTATTGTTCATGACCACGAAATTGGTGATATTGTGAATAACAGGCGATTTCTCGCGTATCGCCTCAATCGCCGTCCAGATTTGGGAAGCTGTCACTTGCATAATTTTCCTCTCCAGATCCTAAGTTAAACTACCGGGATGTCATAACTTCTCCCATAACTTCCCATTGTCCCTTCCCGATCCTGTTTCATGGCCAAGGGCAGGTATTCCAGAATATCCGTGGCCGTCATCCCGTCTTCGCCTTGGGCGGCCGCGGCCAGATCACCGGCCAGACCGTGGATAAAAACGCCCTTTCTGACCGCATCCTCCAGAGGCAGTCCCATACCGAACATGGCGGCAATGGTTCCGGTTAGAACATCGCCCGCGCCGGCCGTCGCCATGCCGGGGTTGCCGCTGAGATTGATGAAAACCCGGCCGTCCGGAGCGCCGATCAGAGAATGGGCGCCTTTCATGACCAGCAGGGCGCCAGCTTCCCGAGCGGCCTCCTGCAGGGCGACTATCCGGTTGCCGCTGATCTGCGGCAAGGTCTTACCCGTCAGGTTTGCCAGTTCACCCAGGTGAGGGGTCAAGATGGTGGCCCCCGGTCTTTCCCGCAGCAGGGCAAGATCTCCGGCAATGGCCGTAAGCCCGTCGCCATCGAGCAGCAAGGGTTTCCTGATGGCGGAGACCAGTTCTTTTATCAACTGCTTAGTCTCCTCGGCGAGCGACAGACCGGGGCCGAGGACCACCAGGTCGCTCTTTTCCGCCTGTTCCAGCAGTTGCTGCAAATTGGCCAGCGCAATACTCCCGGAAGCCGTTTCCTGCTGTGGCAATATGACGATTTCACTGCCTTTCTGGGCAACAAGGGGCGCTACCGAACGGGGTGTGGCCAGGTAGGCATAGCCGCCGCCCGCCTTCAAAAAAGACAGGGAGGAGAAATAAGGGGCGCCGTAATAATTGGCGGCGCCGGCAATAAACAGCACCTTCCCCATGCTGCCTTTATGGGCCTCGGGCGGGCGGGCGGGCAGTTTTATCGGGCCATTGATCTGGACCTTGAGGCTGACATCGTTATAGAGCGCCGGGGGAAAAGAAATGTGCGAGACAGACAGCTTGCCGCCCTGGCCGAATCCCGGGTGCAACATGTTGCCGATCTTGGGCAGACCGAAGGCAACCGTGTATTCCGCCCGGACGGCAACACCCATGACGGCCCCCGTGTCGCCGTTAATGCCGGAAGGAATGTCCAGGCTGAGAATCGTTTTGCCGCTCTCGTTCATCAGTTGGATCAGATCCCGGTAAAGACCACCCACCTCCCGATCCAGCCCGGTGCCGAGGAGCGCATCTACCAGTATGCGGCAGTCCATCAGTTCGCTTCTTATGGCCTCAGCCGATTGAACCAGCCGGATTGCCACGGGAAGCTGGCGGAGAATTTTGAGATTACCGGCTGCCGCGCCCTTGAATTTTCCCTCCTCACCGGCCAGAAAGACCGCAACCAGAGCGCCGGCGGCGTGGAGACAGCGTGCCACCACGAAACCGTCGCCACCGTTGTTGCCGGGGCCGCAAAGCACGGCGCACCGTTGTCCTTTTACCTCGATCGCGCGGGACAGGACAGCGCAGGCCGCCAGTCCGGCATTTTCCATGAGGATCTCTTCCGGGATGAAAAACCTTTCCACCGCCTGGCGATCCATCGCCCGCATCTCGGCAACACTTGCTACCTTCATGGTACACCTCTTTTCTTAATCACTTTATACGAAAATCCCCCCCATCCCCCCTTTACCAAAGTGAGGGGGAATCGTAAAGTCCCCCTTTAGAAAAGGGGGATTTGATGTGTATTTTCATGTTTCGTTGTGCCCGTGCCGGGCATGGGGGTTAATTGGCCAGACCACCCGTCTCAATATTGGCCAGCTTGCCTTCCTTGAAAATAAAGAACCGATAGGAGCCATCTATAATGTACGTCAAGGTCTCGGCACGCTCTTTAACCGTTTTTGTCCTCGTGGTCACGTTTTTACTATCATCAGCCTTATTTTTGCCTGTTTTTTTCTTGCGCGTTGTTTGCAATACCCTGGTGCTCACCGAATCCTGCGATTTGGATAACGGTGGACCGCATTTCGTCAGAACCACCCCTTTTCTGTCCCCCACGGAAACCACCTCATTCCGGCAGATCGTGCTCATCAGGTCGCCCGCAGCGGCAGAGGCCAGTGGACCGCCGCCAATCAGAAGGGCCAGGGCCACTGCCAATTTCCTCTTGTCTCGTAATACGTCAATAATATTCATTTGCTGTTCCTCCTATTAAAAATATCCCGGCGGTTTTTCTCTAATACCCCCCTGCCGGCATAGCCGATTGCAATCTCCCCCATGTTTCCTTATTGCAGGCGTACACCGAATCCCAGCCGAGTTTATCTCGCAGATAATCGGTAGTTGTTTGCTGGACTAATGTGTCTTCGTTGAGATAGGTCATAATTTGTTCTTTTTTGAATCAAGTAATTTCTTCACTTCGCGGTCAAAGTCGGAAACATAGTTTTTGTCCTGTATTGAACGATATTTTTCATATTCTTTTAAAGCAAGTTCTTCCGCAACTTCATGGCTAACTTTGCCTGCATTTGTCAAAATCTCGTGTTCACTGAACTTCAAAAAAGCATTGAGTTTTTCTATCCAGTTATTCATCGTCATTGCCCGACCGCGAGCGGCCTGCATCTCGGCATAATCCAAATACATATTGACGATTCTATTGAGTTCCGTAAGTTCTTTTTTGTCTAAATAATTTTTAGCAGTAACCACATCGCTGGGCATAATTTTGCCGTCCGGAGATCTTCTCCATGACGTAAGGCCCATCTTGTCTTTATTGCTATTGACACGGTTTTGAATAATTTCTGCCGCTGTTTTACCGGTTATGGCAAAATGAAGCTTGTTTTGCACTGTCGCGAAAAATTGTTTGCTCTCGTATGCTTTGGGCGAATAATCTATGGCTGTGGCATAAATATCAGTTATTTTTTGATAAATCATCCGTTCACTGGAGCGGATGTCTTTGATTTCTTCGTAGAGTTCATCAAAATATCTGGCGCTGAAGCGGGAACCGTATTTGAACCTGTCGCTATCTAATGCATAACCTTTGTGGATGAAACTTTTGAGAATTCCTGTCGCCCATTGCCTGAATTGTGTGCCCCGTTCGGAATTGACCCGATAACCAACGGCGATAATAGCCTCTAATGAATAAAATTGGGTTTGATAACTTTTCCCATCGGACGCAGTTGTCAAGAAATCCTTGACAACTGAATCTTTTGACAATTCGCCACCTTTAAAAATATTATTCAAATGAAGACTTATGTTTTGTTTCGTTGTATCAAAAAGCTCTGCCATTTTCTTTTGAGTAAGCCAGATGTTTTCTTCGGCGTATAATACTTCAATATTCACCGAGCCGTCCGGTGATTGATAGAAAGCGATTTGGTTGTCCGGTAGTTTTTTCATAATTTCATACCTCAATTGTTATGAACTGGTCAAAAGTCGTCACACCGGTGAAAACCGGTGTCCAGTATTTTTGTAACACGCTGAAATTTCTTGATTCCGGTGTTCACCGGAATGACGATTTTGTGGCATTTTCGACTTTTGACCAGTTCATCAACTGTGCCCCTATATATTTTTTATCTGCCTTTGTTTCTTCGCCGGTGGAAGAAAGTTTCCAGATGTTATGACGCTTCTACCTGTTTTTGCCTCCAATTCCAAGCGGGCTTTCTTCGCAATTTTCCCGCCCGTTTTTCCCGCATCGGCATTTTCAACCATGCCGGTCGCATTCACGCTTTCGGCAATCTGCCTGGTCGAAAGTTCCGCAAGCGCCGTAAAAATCAGTTCCGCTTCGTTCATATGGTCGCGCAGATTCTGCGTTTTAAGACCCTTGATGTCCTTATGTTTTTTTACAGAAACCCCACTCCATTCCTGATGAATGATGTTGGTGAGGATAGCATATTCGTCTTCTTTGGTTACTTCGTGGTCTTGCCAGTAATCCGTGAGTTTATTGCGGGTTTCCTGGCCCATCATCCGCTGCTGGATCCACTTTTCGCTTCTGCCGTGCTGTTGCCAGTATTCACGGGCGCGGTCGAGTGAGCGCGCGGGATCGCTCATATCCTGCAATCGTTCGTATCCCACTTTTGCCTTCATTTTCAACTGTCGACAGTTTGTCGACAGTTGAAGGCCATCTTCACTTTTTACGCGTATTTTCATCTTAAACCAATAATCACGGGGATTAACGCTGTCTGTCAAAGCCCCGACGACATCAATCACTGAGAAATACCAGGTTTCGGTTTCTTCATCGAAGTGTCTGCGTATTTTATGGTTTTCTAAAACAGCTAAAGAGTTTTCAACCATTGCTTTCTTCCTCGCCTTTTTCAAGTTCCTCGCCTATGCGGTATTGAGCGTAAGTGGCAATCGCTTATTTACTCTTCGTCCAATAATCCGCCAACAGCTCGGCTTGATCTAAAACCTTAGTCACCGAAACAGTATATTCGCCCGTTGCCGGATCATCAGGCGGATATTTGTATTTGCGTAATATCCGTTTGACCAGCACACGCAGTTGCGCCTGGACGCTTTCTTTAAGCTGCCAGTCAATGGAGGTGTTTTGGCGCACCTGTTCGACCAATTCGTGGGCGATTTTCTTAAGGGTTTGGTCGCCCAGCACGGCTTCGGCGGTGGGGTTATCGGCCAGGGCGTCAAAAAAAGCCAGTTCGTCGGGGCGCAGGTTCATTGTTTCGCCGCGCTGGTCGGCGGCGCGGAGATCTTTGGCCAATTGGATTAGTTCGGCAATCAGCCGCGCCGAGTCGATCAACCCGTTCTGGTAGCGCTTGACGGCTGCGGCCAGCATCTCGGAGAACTTCTTGCCCTGCACCAGATTCATTTTGGAGCGGGTCTTGATTTCGTCATTAAGCAGGCGTTTGAGCAATTCGAGCGCCAGGTTCTTGCGTCCCATGCCCTGAATGTCGGCCAGGAATTCATCCGACAGGATGGAAATATCCGGCTTCTTGATACCCGCCGCGTCAAAGACATCAATCACTTCGCTGGAAATAATGGCATCGTTGACGATCTGGCGGATGGCGGTTTCGATTTCTTCGTTGGTGCGGGTTTTGGTCTGGTCATCGAACTTGGCGAAACGCGCCTTGATGGCCTGGAAAAATGCCAGATCATCGCGGATCTTGAGCGCCTCGGGATGGGGCACCGCCAGCCCGAAGGCCTTTTGCAGGCGGATGACGTTTTCCTTGAAGCGTTCCTTGCCGTTGCGGACGGTCTTACCATCTTTCACTTCGGAGAGTTCGGCGATGTAGTTGGCCGCATCGAGAATGAAATTGAGCTTGGCTTTGGGTTCGAGCGCAAAGTAGCGACGGTAATCGAAGCGCGCGAACATATCCACCACCACTTCGTACAGTTCCTGCATTTTGGCAACGGCTTCCTCCTGGTCGAAGGTGATTTGGCCTTTGCCCTGGCTGGCGGCGTAGATCAGCATGGCATTCTTCAAATCCTGGGCGATGCCGATGTAATCCACCACCAGCCCGCCTTCCTTGTCGCCAAAGACGCGGTTGACGCGGGCGATGGCCTGCATCAGGGTGTGCCCGTTCATCGGCTTGTCCACGTACATGGTGTGCAGGCAGGG
>JAPLJV010000054.1 GCA_026388415.1 Deltaproteobacteria bacterium
CATGCTCATACCGCTTAGCTTTTTCAAGCAAACAATTATGCCTCGATAGCCGCCATCCCGCGCGATGATGTTGGTGCCGTTACCCAGCGGTTTAAACGGCAGCCCGTATCTCGTAAGACAGGTTATCGTATTCTTTAACTCTTCCTGGTCATGGGGGAAACAAACGGCATCGGCCGGCCCTCCCACACCAAAGGATGTATGGCGACTCAGCGGTTCATCGAAAAGCACATCCCCCGCCACCAGCTCCCGCAATTTTTCCCGGATAACCAAATCCAGCATCATCTTCTCCCGTCCAGAAAGGTCTTCCCCACTTTCCAGATGCTCCCGGCGCCCAGCGTCACAACGACATCCCCACTCACGGCATTTTCCTCAAGATAGGCCACTGCGGCCTCGAAGTCGCCAAGATAAACAGCATTTTTCTGCCCCCGGTCTCTTATCCCTGCGCAGAGCAAGGCCGCGCTTACCCCTGGAATAGCTGTCTCGCCGGCCGGATAGATGTCCATCACCAGCAGGAGGTCGGCATCGGCAAAGGCCGTCAGAAACTCCTCAAAAAGGCCCCTGGTCCTGGTATAGCGATGCGGCTGAAAGACCACAATGATCCTCCCTCCCCAGGCCTGCCTCACCGCCGCCAGGGTAGCCCTGATCTCCGTCGGATGGTGGCCGTAATCATCGAGTACAGTAACGCCGCCGATCTCACCCTGCACCTCCAGACGGCGGTGCACGCCCAGAAAGCGCAGCAATCCCGCGGCAATAGCCGGGAAGGGCATGTCCAATTCCCGGGCCACGGCGATTGCGGCCAAGGAATTGTAGATATTGAACAACCCGGGAACATTGAGGGATATCTCGCCCAGCAATTCATCCCGGTAGAAAACGGTAAAGCGTGAACCTCGCCCCAAGTAGGCGATATTTTCCGCCCGGTAGTCCGCCCCGGCGGTCAAGCCGTAGGTAATAACTCTCCTCTTGATCAGGGGAAATATGGTCTGCGCATTCTGATCATCGTAACAGATGACCGTGGCGCCATAAAAAGGCACGATATTGGCGAACGTGAGAAAGGCCTCGCGAATTTCCTCGATGCCGCGGTAATAATCAAGATGTTCCAGGTCAATATTCGTGATTACGGCCAGCGATGGACTCAGTTTGAGAAAAGATCCGTCGCTCTCGTCGGCTTCCGCCACGATGACTTCACCGTCGCCGATCTTGGCATTGCTGCCGATACTGGCCAGCTTCCCCCCGATCACCATGGTGGGATCCAAACCGCCGGTGGCCAGCACCGTGGCAATCATGGAAGTGGTTGTTGTTTTGCCGTGGCTGCCCGATACGGCCACGGACATTTTCATTTTCAGGAGTTCGGCCAGCATCTCCGCCCGGGGGATGACGGGGATGTTGCGCCGGTGCGCCTCCAGCACTTCGGGGTTGTCAGCCTTGACCGCCGTGGAAGTCACCACCACATCCGCGGAGCTCAGGTTGGCGGCCTGATGGCCTGAAAAAATCCGGGCCCCGAGACCGGCCAACCGCTGCGTAATATCCGTGGCAGCAAGATCGGAACCTGTGACATCGTAGCCGAGATTAATAAGCACCTCGGCAATCCCGCTCATACCGATGCCGCCGATGCCCACAAAATGGATGCTTTTTACTTTCCGTCGCATCCCGCTTAATTTATTATGATTATTCATGTGCCTATATCAATCTGATGACCGCTAAGTGCCAGACAGTTATCAACTATGTCGGCCGCCGCCCGGATATTGCCCAGCGCCGCTGATTTTATTTCCATATCCCGCAACAAGTCGCGGTGGTGATAATAAAGATTGATAGTTTCCGCCATTTTCTCGCCTGTCAGGCCCTTTTCCTCGATCATCACGGCCGCCCCGGCCTTGACCATCTCGAGGGCGTTTTTGGTCTGATGATCATCCACGGCAAAGGGGAACGGTATCAGGATGGCAGCTTTCCCGAGCACCGTTATCTCGGCCAGCGAAGTGGCCCCGGCTCGACAAATCACGAGGTCCGCCGTGCGATAGGCCGCCGCCATATCCCTGATGAAGGGCAATACCTCGGCCGAAATCCCGCAGGTACGGTAAACGCCGGCTGCATAAGTAAGATCATCCTGGCCCGTCTGATGGATAATCCTTATGCTCAGCCCCGCCGCGCAAAGATGCGGAAGAGCTCCCAGGACCGCCCGGTTGATGGCGTGGGCGCCTTGACTGCCGCCAAAAACCAGGATCGTAAAGCTGCTCCCTGCTTCCTTTTCCACCCTGTTGCCCACTACAAAATCGGCTCGGACGGGATTGCCCGTGACGAACGTACTTTTCTTGGGGAACCACTTTTTTGTTTCACGGTAGGTCAGAAAAATACGATCGGCGAATTTCCCCAGAATCCGGTTGGCAAGCCCTGGCAGGGCATTCTGTTCCGCCACGGCCGTCTTGATGCCCAGCAAGTGCGCGATAAGCACCACCGGACCGGAGGCGTAGCCCCCCACGCCGATGACGAGCTGCGGACGAAAACTCCTGATAATCCGGTATGATTCCCACATACTGACGGGAAGTTTTGCCAGGGCCAAAAGAACCCGCAAGGGCCCCTTGCCTTTGAATCCTGCTACCAAAATGGCGCAATTGTCAAAACCCAGGCCGTCCAGAATGTCTTTTTCCAGTTTTTTCCCGGTGCCGACAAAGAGGATAGCCGCCGCCTCTCTTTTTATAAACTCCTCCGCAATAGCCACTCCGGGGAAAATATGCCCCCCCGTCCCGCCTCCCGCAATGATGACTTTGAAACCCTTGCCTGCCATCTGTCACCTATAAGAAGATATATTCATCAATATGCCCACTGCAACCAGACTCATTACCACCGATGAACCGCCATAGCTGACGAAAGGAAGCGCCAAGCCCTTCACGGGGATCAGACCCATCACCCCGGCTATATTCACAAAGGCCTCCACGGCAATCGTCATGGTTAAGCCCGCCGCCAGCAGGGTGCCGAAAAGATCAGGGGCTTTATAAGCAATCACAAAACCGCGCCAGATGAAAATCACAAAGAGCGAAATAATTACGGCCACGGCGATGAAGCCGCCTTCCTCGGCAATAACGGACAGGATAAAGTCGGTATGCGGTTCCGGAAGATAATAGAGTTTCTGCATGCCGTCCCCGATGCCAACCCCGAACGGGCCTCCGGCGCCAAAGGAAATAAAAGACTGAATGATCTGAAACCCCGTGCCCAAAGGATCATTCCAGGGATTGAGCATGGTCTTCAATCTCTCCCAGCGGTAATCGGAACGTACCACCTGCCAGACCGCCAGAGGCAACAACAGGGCCACAAGCCCAGCCAGATACCGAATTCTCGCGCCCGACAGAAAAAGCATGGATAACATGATCATGCCGATGATTACCGCCGTTCCGAAGTCAGGCTGCCGGAGAATCAGGGCCATGATGAACAACGTCACGCACAGCGGTATCAGAAAGCCTTGCTTGAAATCCTGGCGGTTGATCTCCTTTTTTGCCAAGTAATGAGCCAGAAAAAGCACGATGGCCACCTTGACCAATTCGGTAACCTGAAAGTTGAAAAGTCCGAGCCTCAGCCAGCGTGTGGCGTTGTTAACTTTAACCCCTAAATGCGGCACAAAGAGGAGTACCAGGCAGACCACAGAAATGCCCAGCCCCAGATACGCAAATTTGCCAAGTTTCTGGTAAGATGTTTTTCTCAGGATCATCATGCTGATAAGCCCCAGCAGAATGTAAAAAAACTGCCGTTTGAGGAAATACAGCCCGTCTTTGTATCGCTCCAGGGCCGGGATAGAGCTGGAACTGTAGATCATCGTAATCCCGACGGTCAAAAGCAGGAGCGTCACGATCAGCAAAATGGTGTCATGCTTGCTGGGAACCGAGGGAAAATTATTCATCTAAACCACCTGCCACTTTCTGAAAGAAGAGACCCCGCGCCTTGTAATCGGAAAACTCATCAAAACTCGCGCACCCGGGCGACAAAAGAACAATGTCACCCACCGCGGCTTGTCCGTAAGCGGTCAGGATTGCGTCTTTTAACGTATTGACCGCGCTGGTTTTTACAATCCCGCCCAGCGCCCGGCCAATCCTCTCTCTGGCCTCGCCGAACAGAATCAATTCCCGCACCTTACCCTTGAGCAGCGGCGCCAGCGTCTCAAAATCTCCTTCCTTGTCCCGGCCGCCCATGAGGAGAAAAAGGGGCCCGGAAAAACTCTCCAGCGCCCGCACGACGGCGTCCACATTGGTGCCCTTGGAGTCGTCATAGAAGGCCACCCCCTTTTTCCGGCCCGCAAATTCAATCCGGTGCGGCAGCCCCCTGAAATCGGCAATGGCGGCCATAATGTCCAAGCGAGACACGCCGCAATCGCGGGCGGCCAGAATAGCGGCCATCACATTTTCCAGATTGTGCCGCCCCGGGATCTTCACCATATCCAGCGGATAGGTATCCCGGTCTCCGTTGTCGGAAACATGAACGAGCCCTTCCGGCGCCAGATATATGCCCCTGTCAACGGGAGCGGTGGAACTGAAATAAGACACCCGGGCGGCCAACTGCGGCGCCAATAAGCGGGATGATGGTTCGGCGGCATTGATGATGGCCAGCTGCTGGCGGGTCTGGTTGGCGAAGATGCGTTCCTTGACCTGGCGATAGGCATCAAAGGAGCCATGATAATTGACATGGTCGCAGGTGGTATTGAGCAGCGCCGCCACGGCCGGGCAAAAAGATTCGCTCCACTGCAACTGGAAACTGCTCACCTCGACCACGGCGTAGTCGGCATCCTGGGCGCCCGCCGCAAAACCGATGAGCGGGTCCCCGATGTTCCCGCCCACAAATACCCTCTTCCCCGCCTTTTTCAGGATATTACCCGTTAAAGTGGTGGTGGTCGTCTTGCCGTTGGTGCCCGTAATGGCAATAACGGGACAGGACAAAAAGCGATAGGCAAGTTCGAGTTCACTGATAATCGGCGCCTGTCGCCGGAGGGCCTCCTGCAGGAGGGGGTTAGACGGCGGCACGCCGGGGGAGGGCACAACCAGATCAACCCTGGCCAGACAGGAGGGATCATAGGCGACGATTTCCGCTTGGGCGCGCAGATCCTGTCCGTCCAGCAGACGTTCCACTTCGGAGGCGGGCTTTTCGTCCGTCACGAAGATAGAGGCGCCCCGGCCGGCCAGAAACCGCACGGTCGCGAGTCCTGTCTTCCCTAAACCGATGATCAATACTTTCCGTCCCGATAAGTCCATGATTTCCTTTAACGCAATTTTAACGTACTGATGGCCACCAGGGCCAGCAGGATGGAAATGATCCAGAAGCGCACAATAACCTTGGGCTCCGCCCATCCTTTCAGCTCAAAATGATGGTGCAGGGGGGCCATCCGAAAGATGCGCCGGCCCCGGGACAGTTTGAACCATCCCACCTGAAAGATAACGGAGAAGGTCTCCATCACAAACAGACCACCCACAATAACCAGCAGAATCTCCTGCTTGGTCAGCACCGCCATCGTCCCCAGGGCCCCGCCCAGAGAAAGGGAGCCGACATCGCCCATGAACACCTCGGCCGGGTAGCTGTTGTACCAGAGAAAGCCGATGCCGGCGCCGATCACAGCGCCGCAAAAGACACTGAGCTCCCCCACGCCGGCGATATAAGGTATCTGCAGATAATTGGCAATCTTGATGTTGCCCGCCAGATAGGCAAAGAGGAGATAGGTCATGAAAGAAGTAATGGCCGGACCTATGGCCAGACCATCGAGACCATCGGTCAGGTTCACGGCATTGGCCGTGCCCACAATGATGAAGGTGGACAGGAGCACATACCCCCAACCCAGATTTGGCAAAACTGTTTTAAAGAAAGGTATCGTCACGGTCGTGGTGAAGCCCGGCTTCAGATAAAGCACGACGCTGAAAAAAACAGCAATCAGGATTTCGCCCGTGAGCCTTGCTTTCCCGGAAATACCGCAACTGCTGCCGGAGGTGAGTTTCCGGTAATCGTCCATAAAGCCGATAAGTCCGTAACCGACGGTTACCATAATGACAAACCAGATATAATCGTCAAGCAGATTGGCCCAGAGCAGCGTGGAGATGACAATGGCAAAGATGACGAGAATGCCCCCCATGGTCGGGGTGCCTTTTTTGGAAAGGTGGGAGCGCGGACCATCCTCCCGGATCGTCTGACCAACTTGCAGTGACCTTAATTTGTTGATCATCCAGGGACCGACAACAAAGCAGATGATAAGGGCAGTAATGGCCGCATAGATCGTCCGGAACGTAATATATCTGAAGACGTTGAAAAACGAATAGGCGGTGTGCAATGGATATAATAAGTGGTAAAGCATTTTACACCTTCAAATTTTACTGCCCTGCGTCTGCCCGGCCGAATTCGGCACTTATTCCCTAGACAACTTCTTCCATCTTCATGGCTCGTGACCCCTTAACGAGCAGCCATTCACCTTTTTGCCAGGAGGAGCTAAGTTCAGCCACAATATCCTTCGACGTTGCCGGGAAAAAAATGCAGGCCGGAGACAGGCCTCTTTTTTTTGCTCCCGCCGCCGTCATCCGCGCAAAAGCGCCCCGGAGGAACAGGCGATCCACGCCTGTCGTCGCCAGCAGGCCGCCGATTTCCTCGTGCCATGCCTCTGTCTGCCCACCCAATTCCAGCATATCTCCGAGGATCACCGTACCACGGCGGTCCGCTCGCAGCTTCTGCAACGTCATCAATGCCTCCCGGACGGAAACCGGATTGGCATTGTAGGAATCGTCAATCAGGAAACCGCCGTTTTTAAGAGGGATTATTTCCATCCTCCCTGGTACAGGCTTAAAAGACTGAAGCCCCTGGCGGATAACATCCAGCGGGATTGAAAGAGCACTGCTTATTGCCGCCGCGGCTAAAGCATTCATCAAGTTATGGGTCCCCGCCGCGGCCATCTCGACCCGGCCCTTGTCCGATCCGATGGTCAGGGTGAAACCCAGTCCTTGCCGGCTCATGGTCACATCTGCCGCCGCTACATCGGCCTTGCCCCGCAGCCCATAGGTAACACGCCGGCCTGACCGGCGCGCGGCCAACTCCCGCACCGCCTCATCGTCAACATTGACGACCGCCGTGCCGCTCTCCGCGAGCTGACGGAAAAGTTCTCCCTTTTCTTCCTTTACCATGGCAACAGACTTCAGCCCCTCCAGATGCGCCGGGCCGATGTTGGTAATCAGCCCCACATCCGGGGCAGCCAGGCGGCTCAATCGTCCTATTTCACCCGGGACATTGGTTCCCATTTCTACGATAGCCACCTCATGCGCCTGCCTGAGCCTGAGCAGTGTCAGAGGCAACCCCACGAGATTGTTAAAATTGCCTTCCGTCTGCAGCGTATTTTTGATTTGCCCCAGGATTTGGGCGGTCATTTCTTTCGTCGTTGTTTTGCCGGCGCTCCCCGTAATAGCCACCACGGGAATGGGAAATTTTTCTCTCCAGAAATGGGCTACATCCCCGAGGGCGGCCAACGTATCCCGCACACTGATAACCGTCAGAGCCGTCTGCCCCGCAATCTCATTCAACCGGTATTCTTCACCCTCCCTGATCAGCAGACCCGCAGCCCCGCTTCTGACGGCCGCCGGGATAAAATCATGTCCGTCAAACCTCGGCCCCGGCAGGGGGATAAACAATTTTCCGGCCTGCTGCTCCCGCGTGTCGGTGGAGACATCGGCAAACATCTGAGTGGCGTCCCCCGTAAGCAGGGTTCCGTTTGTCGCCGCTATTATCTCCCGGCCGGAATAGGGCATTTAGTACCTCAAATCTTTGTTGCGCCTGACATCCAACGCCTCTCTGGCCACCAGGCGGTCATCAAAGGGGAAACGATTACTGCCGACGATCTGATAATCCTCATGGCCCTTGCCGGCAATCAGGATGGTGTCGTCAGGGGCGGCCAGGCGCACAGCCAGCTCAATGGCTTTTTGCCGATCCGGCAGCAGGGTGTAACTTTTGTCCCCTCCGGCAGCGGATATCTCTTCCGGCAGACACTTGCGCACCGATTTCCCATCTACTCCCGCCTCGATCTCACTGATGATCTGCAGAGGGTCTTCCCCCCGGGGGTTATCGGAGGTGATGATCGTCACATCACTATTAGCGGTGGCAGCGCTTCCCATCAGTGGCCTTTTACCGCGGTCCCGGTTGCCCCCACAACCAAAAACAGTAATGATCCTGCCGCGGCGGAATTCCACGAGATTCTGGAGCACGCGCAGCAGGGCATCGGGAGTATGGGCGTAATCAACGAAAACGGCTGGTTCTGACCGCCGGCTGATCCTTTGCAGGCGGCCGGGTACGCCCGTCAACCCTGCAATGCCACCCCTGATGCAATCTGCGGGCACGCCCAGAACCATGCTCGCAGCGACAGCCGCCAGCACATTGTAGAGATTGAATCGGCCGCTCAACGGGGAGGATATGGCCAGGGTGCCTAGTTCACTGTGGATGATCGCCCTTATGCCTTCCGCCGTCAGCGAAACAATTTCTGCGCGCACATCATTGCCATGCTGCAATCCGAACGTCAGCTGGGACCGGTTGGTCTCTTTAAGTATTCTTTGTCCCCAGGGATCATCACCGTTCACAATCATTTTACCGGGACGCCGCTTCCCCTCGGCGGGCAGGATTTCCCGGAAAAACCGCAGCTTGGCCTGAAAGTAATTTTCCATGGTCTGGTGATAATCGAGGTGGTCCTGCGAAAGATTCGTAAAAATGCCCAGCGCGAACTCACAATCGTCCACTCTCCGCAAATCCACGGCATGCGATGAAACCTCGGCAATCACGTGGGTAACACCCTGATCCGCCATCTCCCGCAGGATCTTCTGCAATTCGAAGGACTCCGGAGTCGTATTCGGCGCCGGGAATACCTTGTCTGCATAACGATAATTTACCGTCCCCAGCACGCCGGTGCGGTAACCGGCCGCCCGGAAGACAGCCTCCAGCAGGTAGGTTACGGTCGTCTTGCCGTTAGTTCCCGTAACGCCGACGAGACAGAGTTCCGCCGAGGGATGCCGATAAAAATTTTTGCCCAGGATGCCTAAAGCGCGGCGGGAATTGGCCACCTCGACGGCCGTCACCCCCGGGGGCGGGATAAAGTCGTTTTCATGGAGGATATAACCGGCCCCGCCGGCCACCGCCTCAGGAATAAAATCATGACCGTCTCTGCTCAGACCGGAAATGGCCACAAAAAGAGAACCACGGCCGCAATTTTTCGAGTCATAACAGACAGATAAAACATCACCCCCCGCTTCACCCTTGATTTTGAGGACATCAATATTTTCCAGGAGGTGTGATAGTTTCACGGCAATCCTTATCAAATCGTAGGGGCGGGTTTCAAACCCGCCCCTGCCCATCAATTAGCAAAAGAAATCGTACAGACAGGAAAATCGCCTATCGGCGTGCCTGCTGACGGTTCCTGGTTTACAGCCCAGCCGGTTCCCTGCGCCTTGATCTCGATTCCTCTCCCGCGCGCCGCTTTCAGGACATCTCTGATCGTCATGTTGCGGAAATCGGGCATCACAGACTCGGTCTCCTCCGTAACAATTGATCCTGGTTCCATAACCACTGAGCGAGTGGATACCAACTGGAGGCCCGTTGCTTTAAGTTCTTCCTTGGGCAGGGGAAGCGCATTTTCCCGGAGGGGATTACGGAAGCAGGTAATGATCTGCTCACCGATATTCTTAAAAACGGGAGCCGCGGCTACGCCCCCCCACATGCCCCGCTGCGGTTCATCAAGCATAACCAGAATGGCCAGTTGGGGTTTGTCGGCCGGGAAAAATCCTATAAAAGATGTCCGGACCTTCTGAGAGGAATAGATATGCCGGGCAAAATCAAATTTCTGTGCCGTACCTGTTTTCCCGGCCACCTCCATGCCGGCGATGCGGGCATTTTTCCCCGTCCCGTCTTCGGCCCCGACCACATCTTTCAGGATGGCCGCCAGCCGTTTTGCTGTCGAGGAGGAGATCACCCGTCTGACCACGGTGGGACGGTAGGCCCTGATTATCTCTCCCTTTCTATCCACAATCGCCCGCACGACAAACGGCTTCATCAGCACGCCGTCATTGGCAATGGCCGACAGAGCGGCAAGCAACTGGATAGGCGTGACGGATATGCCCTGACCGAAGGCGATCGTGGTGGCGTCAACCTTGGTCCACTTTTGTACCGGTCGGAGGAGCCCCGGCGACTCCCCGGGGAGGTCAATCCCGGTCTTGAGACCGAACCCGAACTTGGTAATATACTCGTAAAATTTCTCCTTGCCCAGTCTCTCGGCTATTTTGGCCGCCCCAATATTGCTGGAGTATTTGATGACATCATGAACGGTGAGTATCCCGTGCCGGGACCGTTTTGCCTCATGGATCACGCGGTCCGCCACTTTATAATTCCCGTTTTCGCAATTAACAAGATCCGTTTCCTTAACGGCTCCCTCCTCGAGCGCTCCGGCCACGGTAAAAGGTTTAAACGTCGAACCCGGGTCAAAGCAATCGGTGATGGCCTTGTTTTTTCCGGCACCGGCGCTTGAGGCCGAAAAAGTATTCGGATCGAACCCCATCTCATTGGCCATGGCCAATATTTCGCCCGTGCGGGTATCCATGACAATGACCACGCCTCCCTTGGCGCCTTTATTCTGCACTGCCTCCTTGAGTTGCGTCTCGGCCAGATGCTGGATACGACTGTCTATCGTAAGTATTAGATTGGCACTGTCCCCCTGTGCGGCGGGAGCATCTCCACCGGAGGCATAAATTGTTTTCCTCTTGGCATCCTGCAACACGGTCAGCTTGACAGGACTGCCTTTGAGATACTCTTCAAACCCGCTTTCAAGCCCTTCCAGGCCCGTATCGTCCAATCCCACAAATCCCAGCAGGTGACCGGCCAGGGTGCCGTTGGGATAAAAACGCTTGGGCTCTTTGACGACAAAAATACCCGGGATATTGGCGGCTTCGACTGCTTCTATGGTCCCGGGCGGAACCTTCCTGGCCAGCCAGCAGAAACTCTTGGCGCGGGAAATTTTTTCCAGGGTGGCCTTTTTATCAATATTGAGGAGGGTGGATATATTTTCCGCCGTTTGCCGTGGATTGTTAATTTTCGACGGGTCGGCAAAAACGGACCCGGCCAGCAGACTTGCCGCGAGCTTGGTGCCATTGCGATCGTAGATGACGCCCCGCTCCGGTTGCACGAGCAGAACTTTCGTATGCTGCTTCTTGGCCAGTGTCTGCAGGTACTTGGCCGAAAGAATCTGCAGTTGGAACGCCCTTGATACCAACGCGACAAAAAGCACCACAAAGAACATGAGCAAGAAAAGCGTTCTGAAGTTCAACCATTTCTTTGATGCCTTGTCCATTATGTTGCCCAATATTGAAAACCGTCCGGACGGCCGCTATTAGTAAGTTAGAATTTGCTTTCTTTGCAAATTCACTAACTTACTTACCCCCTCTATGGGGATTTCAAGTTAACCAACTGTTCTCTTTCCGGGTAGGTCATCTGCAATTTTTCTCTCGCAATGGTTTCAATACGCTGCGGTGATTTCAACGTGGCATGTTCGATTTTCAGCTTTTCTCTTTCTTCCAGCAGCCGCTGTCTGTTACCCATTTCCTCGGCAACCTTGTACTCCAGCTCAGTCATGCGTATATGGGGCCAGACATAAAACAGGGGCAGCAACATCACGGCACAGATCACCATGAGGAAGGGAACCTGTTTCAGCCCGAAAACCAATCGGCCGCCATCATGTACGTTATCTATGGTATGCACTGCCGTCGCCATGCTCAAATCCTCTCCGCCGTTCTGAGCCGGGCGCTCCGTGCCCGCGGATTACCGGCTAATTCTTCCGGGCCGGGACGCAAAGGCTTTTTCGTCAGCACTTTAAGCACGGCCTTACGTTGACAAATGCAAACCGGCAAACGGGGCGGGCAGATGCAAGCACCTTCCCGCCCGCGAAACTCATTTTTTACGATTCGATCTTCTAAAGAATGGAAGGCAATAATGGAAAACCGGCCGCCGCCGGCCAAGACTCCTATCCCGCTTTCGATAGCCCGGGGAAGATCAGTCAATTCGTCGTTAACGGCAATTCTGATGGCCTGAAAAGTCCGCGTAGCCGGATGGATTCTTTGCCTGTCATATGCCGCCGGCACTGCCTGACGAACGATGGCGGCCAGCTCCGTGGTAGTCGTAATGGGCGCTCTCGACCTTTTCCGCACGATGGCCCTGGCTATCCTTCCGGCCATTCTCTCCTCGCCATAATCCCTGATGATCCTGGCCAATTCACTTTCCGCAAAATTGTTGACCAGATCGCCGGCGGTAAAACCCTGATAGCTGTCCATCCGCATGTCGAGTGGCCCCTCCTGCGTAAAGCTGAAACCACGCCCCGCTTCTTCCAACTGGTGCGAAGAAACGCCCAGATCCAGAAGAATCCCATCCACGCATTTTATCTTCAACCCGGCCAGGATAGCGGCGATGTCCACATAATTACCCTTGACCAGAATCTTCCGGCGACCAAAACCACTTAGCCTGCTTTCAGCTTCCGCAAGTGCTTCCTCGTCCCGGTCAATACCGATCAGCATCCCCTCGGGCGCCGACTGCTCCAGGATTTCCAAGGCATGCCCGCCGCCGCCCACCGTACCGTCAACGTAAACACCGCCCGCTCTGCAGCGGAGAGATTCCACAACTTCCTTGATCATGACCGGCTCGTGAAATGTCATCCATCATTTGCCATTTGTTTCTTAAATGCCCAGGTTCGTCATATATTCACTGAAACTTTCCGGATTGCTGGCCGCTTTTTGTATTTCGCCTTCGAAACGCTCCTTGCTCCAGATTTCAATGACGTTCAGCATGCCGGCCAGGACAATATCTTTTTCTAACTGCGCATACTCCCTCAAGCTGGGCGGAATCAGGACTCTGCCCTGACTGTCAAAGGTGCAATCAACGGCGCCGGACATGAAAAACCGCTGGAAGGCGCGCACTTCCTTTTTCAGCAGGGAAAGCTGCCTGACCTTCTCTTCAATCACGCGCCACTCATCGTAGGGGAACACCATCAGATACCCGTCCCAGTTCGTAATGACCATGCGGCCGTCGTAATTATCGGCAAACACCTCGCGCAGCCGGGCCGGGAAGATGATTCTACCCTTATCATCTATGGTATGGTAGTATTGACCTCGGAACAGGGACACGGAACTTCCTCCACAATAAACCACTTTCCTCCACTTTGAGGCGACTATAGAGGGGGAAATCCCGTTTGTCAAGAAAAATTTATAAAAAATTTATAAAAATATAAATATTTAATGTAAATGATTTAGGAAGTTAGATACGAGTGCAAGTAATGGGGGAAGTTTTTATTGCTGAAACCCTTAGTGCTATTCTTTTTCTTTACGGTTCTGATACCTGGAGATGGCCTCGTTGTGGCCGGCAAAATTTTCCGAGAACTGGTGGGTGCCGTCTTTTCTGGACACAAAAAAAAGATACCTAACCGCCGCCGGATGAAGGACCGCCTGGAGAGAATCTATCCCGGGATTGGCAATGGGACCCGGGGGCAATCCGCTGATGCGGTAGGTGTTGTATACGTTGTTATTATGGAGGTCATTCCTGGTGATGGTAACGTTAGAACTCAGCAGATCATAAACGGCGGTGGGATCGCTCTGCAGCTTCATTCCTTTTTTGAGCCGATTGTGGAAAACTGCCGCTATAAGCGGTTTTTCCTCGCTATATCCCGATTCCTTCCCGATCATGGAGGCCAGGGTTATGAACTCTGAGAGAGTGAATCCTAATTCCCGGGCGCGGTCCTGCATTTTCGGCGTAACTTTTTTCCAGAATTGGGAGACCATTATCTGGATGATCTCCCTGACCTCCATGGACCGGTCAAAACGATAAGTATCGGGGTAAAGAAAGCCTTCCAGGCTGGAACCCTCTATGCCGAGAGAGGTCAGGAAGTCGCGATCAACGGCAAGGCGCATAAAAATCTTTTCATCTACAAGATTCTTTGATGCCAGCCGGGCCGCAAATTCCTTGATCGTCCAATCTTCCGGAAAGGTGACGGGGTATTCAATGATTTCTCCGCGGACCATTTTTTTGATAATTGCCAGCGGCGTCATGGAACTTGCCAGTTCATATTCACCGGCCCTGATGTGACCGGCGGCATGCTGCGAAAAAGCCAGCAGGTAAAAAAGCCGCCGGTGCTTTACGAGGCTGGCCTCATCCAGAATATCCACGATCCTGCTGAAGCTTGTCCCCTTCGGGATAGCAATCGTATGCGGGACATGACTTTCGCCCAGGGGACTGGCCGCATAATTTAGCAATGACAAACACGAAAAAAGAGGAATGAGCAGCAGAAAAAACAAGACGTACAATCTTTTTTTCCTTGTTATATTAAGCATTTTCATTTGATTATACTTCGATTAGATAATTTCTGTCTGCCGGGCAGACGCATCAAGATAGCCCTGCAGAATCATGCCGGCCGCTATTTTATCAACCACGGCCCTTCTCTTCTTCGCCCGGACATTGCATGATCGAAGAATTTCTTCGGCGTCCTTGGTTGTTAATGCCTCGTCCCATCTGATGATGGGGATGGAAAACCGGGACGTCAGGGCATGGATAAAACGATCCACCTTTTCACACTGGATGCCGACCGTGCCATCAAGACGCAGCGGATAGCCGATGATAATCCTTTCCACGCCGTAGGTTTGAACATAATTAGCGATGGCTGCCAAATCCAGCTTCCTGTTTTTCCTCGCGATCACGCCCAGCCCCTGAGCCGTCACGCCCAGCTCATCACAGACTGCAACCCCTATCCTCTTTTCCCCATAATCAAGCCCAAGCACCCTCATTTTCACAGCCACCCCTATCCCGTTTATCGGAATCAACAATTTCAACGGGCAGATTATCCGTACCGGAGTTTATTTGAGCAACCTTGGCATAGCTGGCTCATTGCAACAGATAGATATCGCTGTTTAAAGTTTATTATTTCACACCATTCGCACTGATTACCTACGCATCAAAAAAGAGTCCAACATTTAAAGCGGCCCTTCCTGGTCCAGGTTGGCATAGCAGATAACACGCATATTGCCGCTCGGATCATCGGGGATAAAATCCGGCCTGATAATCCAGGGCGTTAGACCGTTTCTCATGTAAAAGCTGACCGCCGGATCGGAGGCCAGCACTGCCGTTTCTGGCAGCCGGCCTGTTGAGAAGTACTGGTCCACAGCTTTCCGGAAAACTTCGTTCCGGGGGACTTTCTCCTGGTCATACTGCGTGCTGCCGTTATAGGAAGCCATGCGGCTGTCAATAAAAACTTCGAAGATACCAGCTTTCCTAATTTTTTCAAATACTTCCTGAAGCAGCAGGCTGCCCGTGCCCTGGCGGCGGCGGTTTGGTTTTACGCCCACATTGTAGATAAAGGCGGAGCGGGCATTATCGGCGCAGCAGGATTTACAATTGGAAAATTGCCGAAAGCTTTTCGGGAAACCATCCGGGCCGTCAGCGCGGCTAAAGGGCGAATAACACCATCCGACCATACCCGGCAGGCCCTTTTCGTCCTTGATGGTCAGCAACTTGTGACCATGATGCAACCTTTCCTGTATGACCTCGCGGGAAGCCTGCATGGGGGGTATCCAGATTTCTTGTTCCAGTTCGCAGATGTCATCCAGGGACGACTCATCCAGGAGCACCGCTTCGGCAGTTTCAAATTCCAGGGAAAAATATTTCAAGGCCCGGTCAAAATTACCCCGCTTGCCTGCCAAGGCATTAGCTAAGTAGGGGTTGCTGATTATTTCCGCGCTAAGCTCATAAGGCGGCGGCGTCTGATGATGTTCGGAGCGATGTCCCGGATAGAGATGGGCGGTCTCGGGAAGCATTTTCAGCAACTGGACGATGGTCTGGTAAAAGACATTCCGGTTGCCGCCCCCGTTATAATCGGTGCAGCCGATGCCGCCGCCGAAGATCACGTCGCCCGTGAAGAGATTTTGTCCTTTTTCATCCCAGAAACACAGGGAATCACGGGTATGTCCGGGCGCGGCAATCATTCGGAGCGTTTCGCCTTCCAATTTAAGTTTCAGGCCGTCTATGAGCGGGAAAAGCTGTTTAATCTTGACCCCGGCTGCCGCCAGGGCGCTGACCGATAAAAAGTGCACGCCAATGGACAGGTCGGGAAATTCCCGGAGCCAATCCTTGAGCGCAAAGGTATGGTCTTGATGATGATGGGTAATCAGCAGTGCATCCAACTGCAGGCGCCGTTGCTGCAAATCATTCAGCACGGCAGCGATATTGCTGCACGCATCAACGAGCAACGCGTGCTCGCCTGCCGCCAGCAGGTAGGACATGTTGGGGTTGCGATCCAGAAAGGAACCGGGAGCCATCCACTGGGCGGGCAAGGGGCTGGGATAGGCAATAATCTCCATTGTTAAATTTCCCGCTGCTCCTTTCGTTATACCGGGATGATCGTGTCCAGATGAATCGGACAAAAAGAATCAGCATTATGCGGGTAGGAGCTCCGTTTTTTGCTGATGATTTCCCGCAGACTTTCGGTCTTGATGTTGCCTAAATTTATCCTCTGGTTCAGCGAATAGCATAGCCGGGCCTGTCCGTCTACCCCGAGGAGCACGCCGACGATCCAGAAAAGGCACCCGAAATCGGTGCTGAAGACTTCGTTGCCCAGCGAGTGCTGTTTCGCCAACTCCCGCATTCTGACCTCCTCTTCCGGCTGCGGGGCAATCAAAACGTCCCAGAGATCAGCGGCCGTTCCTATTTTTTCCGGGAAACGGCAGGTAAAAAGCATATTTTTCGCCCGGCAGAACTCTTCAATTTCCGCAATCTGGTCCACGTTCAATTTCATGACCATAGTATTGACGGCAAAATCGGTTATCTGATGGCCATTGCGGGTGGTTATTTTACCGAAGCCCGCCGCCAGGCAATTATCAATCCCCCGCATCACGTCAGTGAAAAAGCCCTCCGACCGGGTAATCAGATTGAACGTCTCCTCGCGGATGCTGTCCAAGGCCAGATAGATAGTGGCCTGGCACTGATAAAGAAAATCGGCCGTATCCCTGTCGAGCAGGGTGCCGTTGGTAAAAATAAGCGGAATCATGCCCCTGGCGCTGGTAAGTTCCACTATTTTACGGAAATGTTTGTCCATCATGGTCTCACCCACACCGACCATAATTACCGATTGCGCTCCCATGGCGGCCGCTTGACGGATGGACTTCTCGTAGTCTTTCAGGGTCATGCGTCCCTTGATGGGGTTTCCCGCCTCCCGGCTGCCCCCTTCGTTGTAGCAGTACACACAACGCATATTGCAGCCTGGGGCCGTGGTCAGCCCTAAAGAAAGGAGCTGATGCGCATCGTCCTCCCCCTGCATGACTTCCAGAAACTGCTCGGCGGTAAAATCACCGTTTCCTTTTAGTAAGATAGGACTGTTCTCCATTTCTGCCTCATTAAAAAATATTTTCCCGGAACAGTTTCCGCCCCGGTATATTTGGGAATGCTATAAGAAAGATTGCCCGCTGTCAAATACTTCGTCGCAACCAAAAAAATACTTGACACAAATATCAATATTGATACTATCAAAAATATGGCCAAGGTTGAAGATATTCTTATACATATGAAAAATAACCCTGCGGACGTTCGGTTTGCTGACATAAGCAAGGTCTGTATTTTTTATTTCGGGCAAGCACGCCAAAAGGACGGAAGTCACCATGTATACAAAACGCCATGGCAAGGAGATCCACGGATTAACATACAGAATAATAAGGGCAAGGCCAAGGCCTACCAAGTAAAACAGGTACTTTTGGCTATTGACAAGTTGGAGGTTGAAAATGCCATTGGAAAATGATCGTTATACATATCGCGTAACCTGGTCTGATGATGATCAGGAATATGTTGGTTTATGCACCGAATTTCCGAGCCTGAGCTGGTTGGATAAGACGCCTGAGTCGGCCTTGAAGGGTATACGTAAGACCATTGAGAGTGTTATCAACGATATGACGCATACCGGCGAAGAAATCCCTCAACCGATAGCCTGTAAAAGATATAGCGGTAAATTTATGGTTCGTGTCCCTCCTGATATTCACCGGAATCTTGCAATTCAGGCATCGGAATCTGGCGTCAGCTTAAACCGTATAGTTGGAGCGAAGCTAAGCCGGTAATGTAAATACCTATTTGTTCAATAATATTTCAAATTCAATGCAAATACAAAGTTGCAATTTTGGTTATCCAGGTATCTTAACGAGTACGGGATGAAAGAAGGCATTATTGGGGGAGAATCGGGGGCAAACGCTCCTTCGTGAATTGCTATTACCTATCTCTTACCGAGATGAAACCATTATTAAAAATCATTGATTGCCTCGATGAAACTCCTGAGTCTGCCGAAATCCCTGCGGTTAAAATCAATAACAAGCCGCGGTAGGTGAATAACATCTTCGTCATCCATTTCAGCTCCCAATGCCCCAGATGCAATGATGCTTCCCCCAGGCAGTAATATATCGTGAAACTGGTCTGTCAACTTTCGGATGTCATCCTGGCTGAGCGGTGTCAAGAGCCGGATCACAAGTTGGTTATGGACATACCGGATGCTATGATACCGGCGATAAAAATGCTGAATTTTTTCCACTGCATCATCCACGGAACAGACCCGATCAAAGAGTTTAAGGTCCGACAGGTTGATATAGTTGCTTGCCAGAAGTTCTTCCTCGATAAGTTTGATAATTTGCGTCCAGTATGAACAATCCGGATCGTCCACTAATACAAGCGGCAGGGGATTGTGTTTGCCGGTTTGCAATAGAGTCAGCGTCTCCATGGCCTCGTCGAGTGTGCCGAATCCGCCTGGAAAGAGAGCTACGGCATCGGATTGTTGCAGGAACGCAACCTTGCGGTTGAAGAAATATTTGTACGTGATGAGCCGTGGGTTACCTTCTACAACCGGATTTGCCTTCTGCTCAAACGGCAAGCGGATATTTACGCCAAAAGAATGCTCGGAGCCGGCTCCCTCGTTTACTGCCTGCATGATGCCTCCTCCACCACCGGTGATAACCATGTATCCCGCCTCAGCAAGTTTTTTTCCGAAGAGCTTTGCCATTTCGTAAATAGGGTTGTCATGCGGTGTACGCGCTGAACCGAACACTGTCACCTTGCGTGTGTTCCGGTAGGGGCCAAAGGTCTTGGCAGTAAACCTCATCTCCTTCAGCGTGGTATTCATAAGCTTGAGGTTTCTTGTCTCCTCGTTTTCCTGCCCGGCCTTAAGAGAGGTAATGATCATCTCGCGGACATATTCAGGTCTCTTTATGCCATCGGCGGTTTCCATTAATTGTTCTATGAGTTTGTCAAGTGGGCCGTTATTCTTCGAAAAACTAATTTTCATAGCTTCTGGACGCTCCTTATTTTTCCTAATGGAAGGTATTTAAACTCTTTTTGTGTTATTGTCGAGGAAGAAAGAAGATCGCTTCCATAAAACTTGGATAAAGCAGCACCGGCTAACCTGCAGAGAAAGGGTTTCAAATACAAATGTTGATTCAGGATAGGCTCAGCATTTTGTTGAATACGGATCGAAACATGCGTATAATGAACGTGGCTAAGTCTTGATCTCCAAACCGCTTTCCGTATTTCCCAGATGGACAAACAGGACCTTTATGACCGATAGGAGCAGCGTATGGGCAAAACAAGGGAAGTTCGCAGGATCGTGACCGGATCGCATCAGGAGGATGGAGCTGGCGTCAAACTGGTTCGTGTAATCGGCCGTGCGGATGTTGAAGAATTCGATCCATTTCTGATGCTGGATGCTTTTGATTCTCGAAATCCCGCAGATTATATTAAAGGTTTTCCATGGCATCCCCACCGAGGCATTGAAACGGTGACCTATCTGATTACCGGTGACATTGAGCATGGCGACAGTTTGGGCAATAAGGGCCACATTCTGAACGGAGGCTGCCAGTGGATGACCGCAGGGAGCGGAATCATCCACCAGGAAATGCCACAACCCGCGGAGCGGATGTTAGGACTTCAGCTCTGGTTAAACTTGCCGCGCAAGAATAAATGGACCCAGCCGCAATATCGCGATATTACCGCGGACCGGATTCCCAAGGTGCAAGAAGAGAGCGGTACAGTGGGTGTGATCTCTGGAGCCTATGGCAACGTGCAGGGCGTAACCCAGGGTGATTATGTGCAAGCCCTAATGCTGGATGTTGCCTTGAACCCGGGTTCCGGATGGCGCCTGCCGGTGGATGGCGCAACAACCCTGTTCATCTACATTGTGGAAGGCGGTGGATTTTTTGATGCCTTAGCGACGCAGGTGGAAAGCCACCGGGCTGTCCTCTTTGGCGAAGGTGATGAATTTGTTGTGCAAGCGGGGCCAAAGAGCATACGCTTTTTACTTTTCGCTGGTAGACCGCTGCGGGAACCGATCGCTTGGGGTGGCCCCATCGTAATGAATACGAGGGAGGAGTTGGAACAGGCATTTACCGACATGGACAACGGCACCTTTATCCGAACATAATAGCAGACGACAGGCGAATTGTTGTGAGAGCCATACACGATGTCGAGCGGATGAATTCACGATACTGAGTAGTTGCAGATGGTATCACGTGTCATTTATTCAGGCCCCGGACTAACTTGGCTGCAAATACTAATCTTTGCCATGACCAATCGGGCAAGAGCAGGGAGTATGAAAGGCGCACATTTTTCAGTGTGATTTAATCAACGATGCTGAATCAAAACAATGCTCGGAATAATGCCGAAATTGTCTATCTCTCCCATGGTGGAGGTCCCTTGCCCATTCTCGGAGACTCTAGCCACAAAGCGATGGTGGATTTCATGTTACACCTTCCGTCGCGGCTCAAGAAACCAAATGCTATTCTTGTCATCAGCGCTCATTGGGAAGAAAGCACAGCAACACTCTTAGGAGCACAAAACCCTCCCATGTTTTACGATTATTACGGTTTCCCAGATGAGGCCTATACAATCGCTTACCCAACCCCTGGCAGCCCTGAGCTTGCGAAGAGAATCACCGGTTTACTGAGAAAAAATAATATACCAGCGCACATCGATTCACATCGGGGATTTGACCATGGATTATTTGTCCCATTGAAGCTGATGTACCCCCAAGCCGATATTCCGTCGCTCCAACTTTCGTTATTGCGCGGTCTCAACCCAACCATGCACATAGCTCTTGGTAAAGCAATGCGCGAATTGATGCGTGAGAATATCCTGGTGGTCGGATCTGGTTTTTCATTCCATAACATGAACGCATTTTCTTGGGATGGTATTAATGAGCCTGATCCAGCCAATGATGCCTTTCAAAATTGGCTGATCGAGACATGCATTGGTCCAATTTCCCAATCCGAGCGTGAACAACGTCTGATCGAATGGTCGAAAGCACCATCCGCACGCTACTGTCACCCCCGGGAAGAGCATTTGTTGCCACTTCATGTGTGTCTCTCTATGGCAAACAAGCCGGCAACACTGATATTTGATGACTATATTTTGGGCAAGCGCTCGGTCGCATTTTTGTGGCGATGAAAAAAGTAAACG
The DNA here is from genome assembly GCA_026388415.1 of Deltaproteobacteria bacterium. NCBI lineage: Bacteria > Pseudomonadati > Myxococcota > Myxococcia > Deltaproteobacteria bacterium. The sequence continues at coordinate 21,487 of JAPLJV010000054.1, forward strand.
TATGGTGCTGTTTTTCCCTTCCCGCTAAAGGAGGTGTGATGACAAGAATGGATCGTCCTAACGCAGAATCGGTTGTTGCAAATCTCAAGGTTCAGATGCCTTTGGGCAAGAAATTAAAACTCCTGCTGAGAAACAATTTTATTAAGATCATCAAGCTTCAGAATTGCTGCAACCATCCGGGTGAGCCGGGATGTTGAAAGAAAGCTGATATTTGACCGGTCGGTCAAAGGATGGAAAGTGCCTTTATAGGATTCCCCTTCAAAGAGTACTGCAAATACAAGTGATCAGATTTGGTCTTTGGCTCAGCCCATTGATTACTGGATCAAAGCTGCATAGGAGGGGGAAGAATAGGTGCATAACATCAATCTAAGCAATCATGTCATTACCTTGATAACTATGATATGGGTTAAAGGAAAATCGTTTTAATGTATTCGTAGGTTTGGGATTGACGGAAATTGTGGGAATCCACTTCCAGTCAAACAAAAATGATACAAGGTTAGTTTATGCCCCTGAGCCAGAAAGAGATACGCGATCGCGCCCTGGAATTTTCCTCTCGATGGGTTTCTGTAGTGCGGGAACGGTCCGAGGCCCAGACTTTCTGGAACGAATTCTTCGATATCTTCGGCATTTCCCGCCGCCGCGTGGCCGCCTTTGAGGCCCCGGTCAAAAAGCTTGGTAACAATGCCGGCGCCATTGATCTGTTCTGGAAGGGCATGCTGATCGTCGAGCATAAATCCCTGGGCAAAAATCTCGATCGAGCCTACCAGCAGGCCTTGGACTATTTCCCCGGAATATCGGAACAGGACCTTCCCAAATACGTTCTCGTCTCCGATTTCGCCAACTTTCGTCTCTATGATCTGGAGGCAGACAGAGAGACGGATTTTCCTCTGGCTGATCTGCCAGCGCAAATCCACCGGTTCGGCTTCATGTCCGGCTATACGAAACGGACCTACCAGGATGAAGATCCCGTCAATGTGCAGGTCGCCAAGAAGATGGGCGAGCTGCACGACGCCCTGCTGGCGGGTGGGTACGATGGTCACAAACTCGAGATTTTTCTCATCCGTCTTATCTATTGCCTTTTTGCGGACGACACGGGCATATTTCCGCGGGACCACTTCCGGTTTATTATGGAGGAAAAGACCCGGGAAGACGGAACCGACACCGGCGCCCTCATTGCCCAAATCTTTCAGACCCTCGATACGCCACCTGATAAGAGGGAGAAAGCCCTGGACGAAGACCTGGAAAAATTTCCCTACGTCAACGGCGCCCTCTACGAGGAGGTCTTCCGCTTTCCCAATTTCGACTCCCGGATGCGACGGACCCTGTTGGAGTGCCTTGCCTTCGACTGGAGCCGGGTGTCTCCGGCCATCTTCGGCTCGATGTTCCAGTCCGTCATGGATCCGGGGAAACGCCGCAACCTCGGCGCCCATTACACCTCCGAAAGGAACATCCTGAAGGTTGTCCGCGGACTGTTCCTCGACGATCTCTACCGCGAATTTGAGGCACTGCAGAGCGATCTCCGGAAGCTGAACCGGTTCCACGAACGAATCGCCCGGCTGCGTTTTTTCGACCCGGCCTGTGGCTGCGGAAACTTCCTCATCATCGCCTACCGGGAGCTGCGTCGGCTGGAGATCGCCGTCCTCAAGCAGATGCGGAAATTGCGGGGCAACTTCCCGGAGACCTTGCAGACCGACATCAGCCTGTTGTCGCGGATTGACGTGGACGCGTTCTACGGGATTGAACTGGAGGAGTTTCCCGTCCGCATCGCTGAGGTCGCCCTTTGGCTTACTGACCACCAGATGAATATGGAGCTCTCGGCGGAGTTCGGCCAGACCTACACCCGCCTGCCCCTGAAAAAATCAGCCCATATCGCCCAGGGGAATGCCCTGCGCTTAGACTGGGACGCGCTTGTTCCCAAACCGGCGGCCGCGGAAATGGAGACAACACTTTTCATCCTGGGTAATCCGCCCTTTGTGGGCAAACACAACCGCAGTGCAGAACAAACCGCCGACATGCTGGCGCTCGGTGCAGACTTGACCGGTCTTGGCGTCCTCGACTACGTCTGCGCCTGGTATCTGAAGGCGGCCGAATACGTCCGGGACACAAAAATTAAGGTCGCCTTCGTCTCCACGAATTCCATCACCCAGGGCGAGCAGACCGGCGTCCTGTGGCCCTGGCTTTTCAGCAAGGGCGTCAAAATCCATTTCGCCCACCGGACGTTCAAATGGTCCAACGAGGCCAGAGGCAACGCCCATGTCTTCTGCGTCATTATTGGCTTCGCGGCCTTTGACGGCCCGATCAAGCGCCTCTACGACTACGAAACACCCGTTAGTGAGCCGATGGAAATCCGGGCGCAGAATATCAATCCCTATCTCGTTGATGCGGATGATATTGTGATTACGAGCCGGAACAGACCGTTGCAGAACGTGCCGGAGATGTTTTTCGGCAACAAGCCGGTAGACGGCGGCAACCTGTTCCTGACAGATGCTGAGAAAGGCGAGTTCTTGAGCAAAGAGCCCCGTGCAGAAAAGTATCTGCGGCGGATTCTTGGCTCCCAGGAGTTCATCAACGGCGAGAATCGCTGGTGCCTCTGGCTAAAAGATGCTGCGCCGGGGGAAATCAGGACCATGCCGGAAATCATGAGGCGTGTGGAGGCGGTGAGAAAGTTCCGGATGCAGAGCAAGAAGGATGCAACGGTCAGACAGGCAGAAATACCTTCGTTATTTGCTGAGATCCGTCAAACGGACGATGATTATCTCCTTGTGCCATTGGTATCTTCTGAGCACAGAAAGTACATTCCACTGGGTTTTTTAACCAGGGATGTGATTGTAAATAATGCGGTTTCAATTGTTCCGAACGCAACCCTGTGGCACTTCGGCGTCCTCACCTCGCTCATGCACATGGCCTGGATGCGCCAGGTCTGCGGCCGCTTGAAAAGCGATTACCGCTACTCTAACAGCCTCGTTTACAACAACTTTCCCTGGCCCGAGACACCGGCGCCGGAGCGGCAGGAACGGGTTGCAGCGGCCGCGCAAAAAATCCTGGACGTTCGCGCCGAATTTGCCAATTCCACCCTGGCTGATCTTTACGATCCCGACGCCATGCCGAAGCAGCTCCTCGACGCCCACCGCGCTCTGGACGCCGTTGTTGATCTCTGCTACCGCCCAGCGGCCTTCAAGTCGGAACTGGAACGGTTGAGATTCCTTTTCGACCTCTATCGAAATTACACCGAACCCCTTATCAGGGCGATGGCCCAGCCGCCAAGAAAGAAGGTCCATCGTGTTTGAACGATCTTATCAAAAATACAGGAAAAACATTTGTGATTTAGCGATTGTAATGTATAATGAGACCGGAAAAACGTATGGGGAATGAATCATGAACAAAAAGCAAATTGAAAAGGCTATTAGGTCGTTAAAAGAAAGACTGGTCGAGTTGCACGGCGATGATGTGGAATTGCGGATTTTCGGTTCGGTGGCCAGAGGCGACTATCACGAGAACTCGGACATAGACATTCTCGTTGTATTACCTTCTCAGGTGAGTAATGCTATCGAAGAGCAGGTCTTTGACCTGGCATACGATATTGAATTGGAGTGTGGCGTGATCATCGGCACCATCGTTTATTCAAAAGAATTCTGGTCTTCGGAACAGGCGGCTTCAATGCCACTATATAAAAATATTCAGCGGGAAAGTCTCTTTGTATGAACGAGGATTTAATCCGTTACCGACGTGAAAAATCCCGGGAAACCCTGGATGATGCACACCTTCTTTTTCAGGCGGGGCGACTGTTCTCAACGCTTAATCGGATCTATTATGCCTTGTTTTACGAAGTGATGGCGCTCCTCTTGACGAAAAATCTTTCTTCGGCAAAACATACAGGGATAAGGGCCTTGTTCAACGAGCACTTTATCAGGACCGGTAAAGTGAGTGTGGAATTGGGCAAATTCTTCTCACGCATGTACGATTTTCGGCAGAAAGGCGATTATGCCGATTTTGTCAAATTCGAAGCGGAGAAGATGAAGGAGTGGCTAACCTTGGCTGAGCATTTTATCAAAGAGCTTGATCAGGTGATTGATAAAGAACTCCCAAAGTCGCCTTAACGATCATACCTCGCTTCGATCATTACCGATCGAAAGCTGGTACAAAAAAACATCAACCTCACCTGATGACTTCAATAAATGCGAAATGAAAATACCTCACCATCAAAAAACTCCGGCAACTGAAATGCCTGCCAGAGATCCTTTTGGCGCTTTGCTCCTGCCGTCACTTCACGCTCCTGTGAAACAATCAGTTTGTGCAAGGCATAGCGGATGGGTTGCGGGATGAGCACAAGCTTAGCATCGCCGTTCAACAATGCGCCGCGGATCGGGTCTTCGATCAGGTAGTTGAGTGTCGAAAAGGGTGACAGATTTATATTGACATCCGGAGGCCTGTAACTCACAATGGCAAACTACTTTAATGAAACGGATGGAATAAATGGGTCTTCTCAACCTGCTGCTAAACAAACCGGCCGTTTTCTTCATGTTGGCCGTACCTATTTTGTATTCAATTATCATTCATGAACTGGCGCACGGCTGGGTTGCCAACCGCCTGGGCGACCCGACGGCCAAGCTGGCAGGCCGGTTAAGCCTCAATCCGCTTAAACATCTCGATCCGGTAGGTACGCTGATGCTGCTTTTTTTCGGCTTTGGCTGGGCTAAGCCGGTGCCGATAAACCTTGGCAATATCCAAAATAAGCGTAAGGGCTTGATCATGGTTTCGGCGGCCGGCATCGCGGCCAATATCGCGTTGGCCTTTGCGGCCCTCTTGGGCGGGCGGCTTTTATCTCCTTCAGCTCCAGGAGAAATAAAACTGATTCTTTACTATATAGCGCAGATCAATATCATCCTGGCCGCCTTCAACCTGATTCCCATTCCACCTCTGGACGGTTCCAAAATCCTCATGGGCTTTATGTCGTCCCGGTTTCAATATTCCTTCTCCCGACTCGAGCCTTATGGATTTTTTATCATCATCGGCTTGCTCTACATCGGCGCCCTGGACCCGGTAATCGCCTTTTTCCGCTGGATTATCTTATCGTTCATAAGTTTATTGTTAAACAGGTAAATCCTTACCAGGCCACATCTCTTTCCCAAATGCATCGCAAGCCCCTGCTTTTCGAAGCAAAAATATCTGTTGCCAAAATATCCCTTGACAAGCAATAACAGCCCCCCTATACTCTGCCCCGAAGGCAATATCTCATCAAAAAATCAAACAAACAAAGGTTCTTTTTACCCTCTGCTTTCCAGAGTTGAGCGACAAATCAGTACCATCTATTGACTGAGCAATTGTTTTGATTTGAGGGAGGCATCGTCATGGAATTCTATCATAAAATCAGAACGCTATGTCGTAAGGCCGTAACACCTATCACCATCATGCTAATCCCCCATGATTACACCCGCAGGACCTTGAATTTAAATGTCCCTGCCATCGCCATCGTCATATCAACTTTTTTTTCGTTTGTCGGCCTCATCTATTTCTGTTCTCTGATCCCCGATGCCATCCGCTATCGGGATGTAAAACAGCAACTGGTTGATTATTCGAAAAAAGTGTCGGACTTCAACTCCACCCTGTTATCTCTGAAGAAGGAGGAAAAATATCTTCACGCCCTGGTTTCCCTGGGATCAAAGGCCAAGATCATGGAGAAAGTTGACGCATCAGGCATGGGAGCCTTCGATATCAATCAGGTTCAACAGCAGATCGAATATTCCCTGCAGACCGTAGGCGCTATCAAAGATTATCTCCGCACCCAGAAGGACCTGTATCTCGCCACTCCTAGAGGCTTGCCTGTTGCCGGGCCAATTACGTCCTCCTATGGCGGTCGTATCAATCCGATTAACGGACATTCGGAATTCCACCATGGTCTGGATATTTCGGCGAGCGCGGGTACACCCGTTACGACAACTGCGGATGGCATCGTCAGCTTCGCCGGTTGGAATCGCGGTGGTGGTAAGCTCGTCGTCATCGCTCATGGTCAAGGTTTCTTTACTTATTATGCCCACAACAGTAAAATTATTGTGGAGGTAGGCCAGAGGGTCAAACGCGGAGAGACCGTCAGCTACACCGGTTCCACCGGCTCTGCAACTGGAAACCACATCCACTATGAGGTCTGGCGAGAGGGCAAGGCTCGGAATCCGCTGAATTACATGGAGGAAAAGTCCTGATGTTTATTAGAAAAGCAGACAGGCTGAAAATGGTTCTGGGAGAAAATTCGAAAATCACAGGAGACGTTGAATCTCCGGGAACAATCCTTGTTGAAGGGACGATCCTGGGCAATGTGCAGGGCGAAAAAGTCATTCTGGGCGAGAAAGCCTATATCCAGGGTGATATTTCCGCGAACTGCATTTCCATTGCCGGAAAGATTGAAGGTAACCTGCTGGGGACGGAAAGCATCAAAATCAAGAGCACGGCCAAAATTACCGGGGATATTTTGACGAAAAGCATTTCCATCATGGATGGCGCGATCTTTAACGGTATGTGCCGCATGGACAACGCCCTGTCAGGGCGAGGCGTGGAATCGGATAAGAATGTCATCGAGTTCGGCGCCGCCGAGTGATAAAAGCTTACTATTCTTGATGACCAGTAAAGGGGGGCTTCATCCCATGCGGAAGGCCTCCAGCCGTGCTGCGGAAAATTTCTCGTGAACTGAAAAAAAGGTTTCTTCTCCGCCGCAAACCTTTTTCTTAATCAGATAAGTGTCATGCTCCTCCTGACAGTAGCGGGCCAGAATCTCCCCGACTACGGTATCATCATCGTCATGGCTGGATTCAGGCACGTAGGCCGTGGGGCCGCGGAAGTCCTCGGGTAGAAAGATAGTCGCAGCGGGGACACCTTTGTTGGAAAGGTGTCCCCACGCCAGCAGGGCAATCTTTTCGTTTTCCTCGTGATTCCTACCCAGAATTATTTTCAGATCGTTCTCCAGCCGGAAGTGCCGGCCAATTTTCAGAAACTGTAAGTCATTAAAATCATAATCGGGCACGTGGGCGAAAAGATCGCGCAGTCGCACCGCCATGATGGGATCGGTGAGCATACAGCCGCCTGCCGGGCAGGGATAATCCTTGACCCCCAGGTCCCGGGCCAGCGCTATCTGCACCTTCCGCGATCTTCCGGAAACAGCCAGGAGCTTCTCCCGATCAACCACGCCCTCCTGCTCTGGCCTCGTCGGGGGAAAATGCTGCGCCGACAGCGGTCGCAAAATAAGACCGGCCAGGCCGCTTTCCTTTTCGATCAGCTCGATTTGCTGGCGGCGCTGCGACATGGGGCGCTGACCGATTACCTCGCCCGTGATGACAAAAGACGCCCCCAGTTCGGGCATCATTTCTTTGGCCTTCCTGAGCATGTAGATACGGCAATCAATGCAGGGATTCATGCCCCGGCCATGGCCATGCGGCGGATTTTCCACGAGCCGCATGTAATCCATGCCCTTCGCGATAACACGGATCGGAATCCCGAATTCACTCGCCACTTTGCCGGCCTGGTGCTGACAGCCGGCCTTATGGGAGCTGCAATTGCAGAAGGGGCTCGTAAAGTTCAGGGCCGTGACCGCGATCCCCTGGTCAACCATCATCTTGACTGCCAGCGTGCTGTCCAGGCCACCGGAAAGCAGGGCCAAGGCGTTATTATTTATTGGCATCAGATACCCGCACCTGTTTCAAATTCTTCCGTTAAAGAAAAAATCGCTTTAATTTCACGCTTTTTGTCTTCCACGTACCTGTCTATTTCCACCTTGATGCCCTGCATATGCTCCACATCTCCGAGTCTTTCTTCAATGGTATCAATCTGTTTGCTGATGAATTTAAAGGCATCGGCAATTGGGTCGGGCAGACGGTTATGGCCGAAATCCGTGAGCTCCTTGGCCGAATAACCCACGCCTATCCGGGCCGGAACACCTACGGCCACGGAATTTGCCGGTACATTCCTCACCACCAGCGAAGCGGCGCCAACCTTGGCGCCATCGCCGATAGTGATGGGACCCAGAATAATGGTGCCTGCGCCGATCATGACATTATGGCCGATGGTGGGATGACGCTTCTCCTTTTTGAGGCTCACTCCGCCAAGCACAACTCCTTGATAAAGCAGGACATCATCGCCGATTTCCGTCGTCTCGCCGACCACCACACCGGAACCGTGATCTATGAAAAAACGCCGGCCGATTTTCGCTCCCGGATGTATTTCGATGCCGGTGAGAAATCGGCCGAGGTGTGAGATGATGCGAGCCGTCAAATAGAAGGCATGCCGCCAAAGAAAGTTAGACACCCGGTACATCCAGAGGGCGTGCAAGCCCGGGTAGCATAAAATAACCTCCAGGATGCCGCGAGCCGCCGGGTCCTTCTTGAAGACGGTCTGGACATCCTCTTTTACGATCGAGAAAAAATTATTCACAAAAATACCCTTGTTGGTTGTCTGTAACTCCTAACTCTTAATTTTTACTGCCTCGCCAATACAAAGATGGCATTCAGGGCAAAGAGGTTCGGCCAAAAATTTATTATCTTTTGCTCACCCAGATAATAAGCCTTCAATATCTGGACATCTTTTTGCTGACAAAATTCCCGGAAATCGCTGAGGCTCAGGCTGCGCACGTTGGGGGTGTTGTACCAGTGATGGGGCAACGCCTTCGTCATGGGCGCCCGCCCCCGCAAAAAGAGCCGGAAACGGGCCGCAATGTGGGCGAAGTTAGGAAAGCCGACAATGACCTTGCCGCCGACGCGCAGCGCTTCATGAATGATATAGTCAACCTGCGTCACCTCCTGCATGCTCTGGTTCAGGATGACGTAATCGAAGGATTTATCGGGATACTCCACGAGGCCACTTTCGATATCGCTGTTGAAGACGCTCAACCCCTTTTTAACGCACTGGTAGATTGCCTCGTCGTCAAACTCGATCCCCTGCACCTTGGCATTCTTGTCGCGGACCAGGTGGTAGAGCAGATCGCCGCTGCCGCAGCCCAGATCCAGAACGCGAGCGCCGGGTTCGACGATTTCGTAGATAATCTTGTAGTCAAGACGCAGGGACTCAGCCGCCATCAGAACTTGTCACCTCGTAACCATTGAATGTTTTATCAATAAAATGCCTGACCAATTCCTTCATTTCTCCCAATTCCACTAAAAAGGCGTCATGGCCGTAGGTGGAACGCAGTTCGCAGTACGTGGCATCCACATGTCTGGTCTTGAGCTGCCTGACGATATCCTGGGACTGGTAGGAGGGGTAGAGCCAATCCGACTTGAAGGAGATAACGAGAAAGCGCGTCTCCACCGTTGCCCCCTCCGGGATAAGCTTGCCTCCGGAAAGATCGAAGTAATCCATAGCCTTAGTGATGTAGAGATAGGAATTGGCATCAAAACGCTTGACAAAGCTGTCCCCCTTGTAGCGCAGGTAGCCCTCTACCTCAAAATCGGCCGCAAATTTGAAAGCAACGTTGGTGTTTTTCCGCCGGCGCGAGAATTTCTCCTCCATGGATTTATCGCTCATAAAGGTGATATGGCCGATCATCCGCGCCAGCGCCAGCCCTCTTTCCGGCTGGCCATAGTCATAATAATCTCCGTCGCGCCATGAGGTGTCGGCCATTATGGACTGCCGCACCACCTCGTTAAAGGCAATCTGCTGCGGGGAATGCTTCGTAGTCGTGGCAATGGGAATGGCCGAACGCACCATCTCCGGATAAGCGGCCACCCACTGCAGAACTTGCATCCCGCCCATGGAACCGCCGGCCACGCAAAGCATTTTTTTTATGCCCAAGTGAACGATCAGGTGCCGCTGCGCCTTTACCATGTCGGCAATCGTAATGCCCGGGAAATTAAGGGCATAGGGGCGGCCGGAATCGGGATTGGCGGCGTAGGGCCCCGTGCTTCCCTTGCAGCCGCCGATAACATTGGAACAAATGACAAAATACCTGTCAGTATCGAAGGCCTTGCCGGGACCGATCATGGCGTCCCACCACCCGGGGTCTTTTTCTCCCTCATGATAACCGGCCGCATGGGCATCGGCGGAAAGGGCATGGAGAACCAAAACGGCATTGCTTTTATCGCCGTTCAATTTCCCATAGGTCTCATAAGCCAGCGTGACCGGCCCCAGCGCGCCCCCGAATTCCAGCGGCATTTCCTGGGGCGGTTCGGCAAAGGTAAAATATTTTACCGAGACTTTCCCGATGTTTCCTTCTTTAGTCATGCTCTATAAAAACCTTCACAAAAAGATTATTCCTACGGGGCAATTGCAAAAGTCGTATAAATGCACAGCACGTCATTCCGGCGGAAGCCGGAATCCAGAAATTTAAATGTGTTACAAAAACACTGGACACCGTTTTTCACCGGTGTGACGACTTTTGCAATTACCTCCTACTTTTGAAAAAGCCAGGTTGATAGATACCTTTCCCCCGAATCGGGCAAAAGGGCCACGATCACTTTGCCTTCCGCCTCCGGTCGTTTGGCCACTGCCAAGGCGGCCCACATGGCCCCGCCGCTGGAAATACCCACCAGGATGCCTTCTTCACTCGCCAGACGGCGCGCCATCTCGCCCGAATCTTCGTGGGATATCTGCATAATTTCATCAATGACATCACGCTTCAATATCCCGGGCACAAAACCGGCCCCGAGCCCCTGAATCTTGTGGATTCCCGGCTTGCCGCCCGACAGGACGGGGGAGTCCGCAGGTTCAAGGCCGACGATCTTAACAGAAGGCCGCCGGGCTTTCAATACCTCTCCTACCCCCGTGACGGTGCCCCCCGTGCCGATCCCGGAAACAAAATAATCTATCTGCCCGTCCGTATCGCGCCAGATTTCTTCCGCTGTCGTTTTGCGATGGATCTCCGGATTGGCGGGGTTGTTAAACTGCTGCGGAATAAAACTGTAATCGGTGCTGTCTGCCAGCTCCGTGGCCTTCTCAATGGCCCCTTTCATCCCCCGGGCGCCTTCCGTCAGCACCAGTTCCGCACCGAGAATTTTTAACAGGTGCCTCCGCTCGAGACTCATGGTATCGGGCATCGTCAGGATTAGCTTGTAACCCTTGGCGGCGCACACAACAGCCAGCGCCACGCCCGTATTCCCGCTCGTCGGTTCAATAATAACCGAATCCTTGTTCAGCAATCCGTCCCGCTCGGCGGCCTCGATCATCGCCACCCCGATCCGGTCCTTCACACTCGAAAGGGGATTGAATGATTCCAGCTTTACCAGAATTGTTGCCTTAAGTCCCGCAGTTATTTTGTTAATTCTCACCAGCGGCGTATTGCCGATGGTTTGGGTAATATCACTGAATATTTTCGCCATTTTCCCCTCCTTAAAAGGGGGCCGTAATTAGGGGACACCTTACTAATTTTTTCAAAATTAGTAAGGTGTCCCCTAATTACAAGGTGTCCCCTTATTACTTTGTTTTCTCCAACGCCTGACCGATGTCGGCCCTGATGTCGTCCAGGTGCTCAATACCGATGGAAAGCCTGATAAAATCGGGAGTTACACCGGTGGCTAATTGCTCGGCGGCCGATAATTGCTGGTGCGTGGTCGTGGCCGGATGAATCGCCAGGGTCTTGGCATCACCCACGTTGGCCAGATGAGATACCAGCTCCAGGGAATTGATGAATTTTTTCCCCGCCTCGGCTCCGCCCTTGATGCCGAAACCGATGATCGCCCCGGCCCCTTTGGGCAGATATTTGTCGGCCCTGGCTTTTTCCGGGCTCGAGGCAAGCCCCGGGTAGTTTACCCAACTCACGAGAGGATGCTTTTCCAGATAGCCGGCGATAGCCAAGGCGTTTTCGGAATGTCTGGGCATCCTTAAATGGATTGTTTCCAGACCCTGGAGGAAAAGAAAGGCATTAAACGGCGACATGGCCGGCCCCAGATCGCGCAGCAATCCTACGCGGGCCTTGATGATAAAGGCAATATTTCCCATGGGTTTCATGGCCTCCACAAATTCCAGGCCGTGATAACTGGGGTCGGGGTCCGTAATCAAAGGGAACTTGCCGCCCGTCCAATCAAACTTGCCCGAATCAACGATCAGGCCGCCCAGCGAGGTGCCGTGGCCGCCGATAAATTTAGTCGCCGAATAGACAATAATATCCACGCCGAAATCAAAAGGCCGCAACAGATAGGGCGACACGGTGTTATCGAGCACAAAGGGAAGGTTATTGCGGTGCGCCACCGCGGAGATGCCCTCCAGATCGACCACGTCTAACTTGGGATTGCCGATTGATTCTGCATAGATCGCCTTGGTATGGGGTGTAATCGCCGCTTGCAGGGCAGCGAGATCGTTGGACTTCACGAACTTGACCTTTATGCCCAGCCGCGGGAAGGTGTAATGAAAAAGATTGTAAGTTCCGCCATAGAGGTTGTCGGCCGAAACAATTTCATCACCTGCCTGGGCGATATTGAGGAGGGCCAGCGTGATGGCTGACGAGCCACTCGCGACCGCAAGAGCACCAACACCGCCCTCGAGCAGGGCTATCCTTTTTTCGAGCACGTCGTTGGTCGGATTCATCAGGCGGGTGTAGATGTTGCCGAATTCCTTGAGCCCAAACAGATTGGCCGCATGATCCGTATCTTTGAACTGATACGAAGTCGTCTGATAGATCGGCACAGCCCGCGATCCCGTCGTCGGATCGGCTTCCTGTCCGCCATGCAAGGCCAGTGTTTCCACCCGCAATTTATTGTCTATCTTGCTCATCATCCCCTCCAATAAAGTCAGATTATCCGTTGCTCCCCGCTATATACATTCATGCGCTGCCCGCGGACAAATCCCAACAGGGTCATATTGGCTTCCCGGGCTATTTTCACGGCCTGATTCGTCGGGGCGCCGGCAGAAGCCAGAATCGGGATCTGACAGCGCAGCACCTTGGCGACTATTTCCGAAGAAACCCGGCCGCTCGTCAGCGCCACCTGAGCGCTGAAGTTAATTTTCTTTTGCAGCCCCTCCCCGATAGCCTTGTCCAGGGCGTTGTGACGGCCCAGATCGTCTTTAAATATCATTTCGGCTCCACCGACCAGGGCAGCGCTGTGGACACCGCCCGTAAGCCGGAATTCTTCCGAACTCGTGATAAATTTTTTCATCATGCCGAAAAACTGCTCGCCGGCCATAGTAAAACCGTCGGCCAGCCGGACTCTTTGCATCAAATCCAGCGGGTTGTGAAAGATTATGCCTTTCCCGCAACCGGAAGTATAAATCCGCTTGAAAAGCATATCCGACGGAAAGGAAACATAACACTCCACGTAGGCCTTCCAGCGGTCCTGATCTATGGTAAGCGTTTTTATGGACGCCGCTGCCTCGATAAATCCGGATGTATAGAGAAAGCCGACGACCAGATTTTTCAAGTCCGAGGGGCTGCAAAGGAGAGTCGCCAGCTCCGTGCCGTTTAGCTCGATGGTGAGCGGCACTTCCTCGGTGACGGCATCGCTTTTTTCCTCTCGGACGCCCTGCCTGATGGACGTTATCACAAAGTTTTCCACTGTACTAACACCTACCCCTGAAATTCCAGCATTCTCGTGATGCTGCTTCTCGCCCGCGCCATAATCTCCGGCGGCACTTCAATCTTAAACGTCATTTCTTCCAGCGACCAAAGTACTTTTTCCAGCGTCGTCCGTTTCATATTCGGACAAATAGCCAGATCAGAGACACGATAAAAGATCTTATCGGGATTTTCCTTCTGCATCCGGTGGAGAATGCCGATCTCCGTCCCCACAATAAACTCCCTGGCCTCATCGTCTCGGGCGTAGCTGCTCATCCCGCCCGTCGAAAGCACGCGATCAGCCAGGGCAATCACTTCCGGCCGGTTTTCGGGATGGACAATGACCTTGGCCGCGGGATGCAGGCGCTGCTGCTCTAAAATAGCCTCCGGCAAAATACGGGCATGGGTCGGGCAAAACCCTTTCCAAACGATAAATTTCCGCCCCGTCTGGGCGGCCACATAATGGGCCAGATACTTGTCGGGGACAAAAATGACCTCTTCATCAGCCGCGAAGGCCTCCAGGGCAATCTTTTCGGCATTCGACGAGGTGCAGCAGATGTCGCACTCCGCCTTTACCTCCGCCGAAGTATTCACGTAACACATCACCTTGGCGCGGGGGTGCTGGGCCTTTAACTTGCGGAGCTGGTCGGCATTGATCATATCGGCCATGGGGCAGGCGGAATCCTTGTCCGGCAACAGCACCGTCTTCCCCGGAGAAAGAATCTTGGCCGTCTCGGCCATGAAATGAACGCCGCAAAAGACGATCACCTCGGCGTCGGTCCGGGAGGCCTGAACGCTTAAGCCCAGAGAATCGCCAACATAATCGGCAATGTCCTGCACTTCCGGGAGTTGATAGTTATGGGCCAGGATGACGGCCTTCTTTTCTCGGCGTAATTTGTTTATCCTTTCAACAAGTTCCATATAATACCTCTTCGATGACTCCGCCCCCGAGAACACAATCGCCCTGGTAAAAAACCACTGCCTGACCGGGGGTAATCGCCTCTTCCGCCTCCTGAAATAAAACCGTTATCTTATCGCCATTCCAGACCAAAGTGCATTTTGCCGGCTTCCGGCGGTATCTGATTTTGGCTTCCACCTCCGCCGGCCAACTGTCCGTCAGGACATTCAAATCTCCCGCGACGAGCCCCGCGGCCTTCAAAGCTGACTTCTCGCCCACGATCAGGCGATTGTCCTCTGCATCAATTGCCACCACATAAAGCGGCGCCCGATGCGCAATCCCGAGACCGCTTCTCTGCCCGATGGTATAATAAACAATCCCGCGGTGCGTCCCCAATTTTAGCCCGGTCTGATCTACGATGGGCCCCGGACAAACCGTCTCCATACGCCGGGCGACAAAGTCTGGATAGCTGTCCCGGTTCACGAAGCAAAGATCCTGGCTTTCCGCCTTTTCCGCCACGGGCAGACCGGCCTTCAAGGCCATGCCGCGTACCTCCGCCTTAGTCAGATCGGCCAGCGGAAAAAGAATCCGGCTGAGCGCTTCATAAGGCATAGCATAGAGAAAATAGGTCTGATCCTTCACCTTATCCCGCGGCTTCTTTAAAAGAAAACGCTCTTTCTCCCGCGTAATTGCAGCGTAATGCCCCGTGGCCAGGTAATCAAAACCCAGAGCCGTCGCCTTCTGCAAAAGGCTTCCGAATTTCAGGAAGCGGTTACAGTCAATACAGGGATTCGGCGTCCGGCCCCGGCTGTATTCGGCGACGAACTTGCCGATCACCTGCTCTTCCATCTCCTGGGAAAAATCAAATACGTAATGGGGAAGATGGAGGCGATCGCAGACCCGCCGGGCATCATCAACAGCATCGAGGCCGCAACATCTCTTCTCCCCGCTCATCTCGACGCCCAGGCACATGGTTACGCCCGTGACTTCATAACCCTCGTTTTTCAAGAGCAGAGCGGCCACGGAAGAATCAACGCCGCCGCTCATCGCCACCATTACTTTTTCCGCCACGCCGTTTCTCTTCCCCTTAGCCCCGCTAACCGGGATAAGTAAGTTAACGAAATTATTTCTTGCCGGAAAAACGCAAGAAATAATTTCTAACTTACTAACCTGCCTTCTTATAAAGCGGCGAGATGGAACGCAGCTTCTCCGCTATCCCCGGCAGCTCCGCCAGCACCTGATCAATATCTTCTGCCGAGGTGTGTCTCCCCAGCGAAAACCGCAGGGCGCCGTGGGCAAACTCCGGGGCAAGGCCAATCGCCTTCAGCACGTGGGATGGCTCCGCGCTGCCGGACGAACAGGCTGACCCGGAGGAGCAGGCAATACCGCTCATATCGAGTCTCAGGATCATCGCTTCGCCTTCAATATATTGCACGCAGACATTGGCGTTGTTCGGCAGGCGCTGCGCAGGATGGCCATTCAGACGGGTATACTCTATCCCCGTCAGGATACCCTGGATAAATCTGTCCCGCAGGCGGCTGATTCTTGCCATCTCCTCGGGCAAGCCCTTCTCTGCCAGCTCCACCGCCTTTCCCAAACCGACGATGCCCGGCACATTATGCGTTGCGGCCCGCCGCCCTCGTTCCTGCTCTCCCCCATGCATAAAAGGATTGATCTTGACACCCTTTCTTATATAGAGAATGCCCGTTCCCTTGGGTCCGCACAATTTATGGGCCGAGGCGCTCAACAGCGATACACCGAGGTCATCCACGTTAATCGGGAGATGCCCGAAGGTCTGGACCGCATCGGTATGCAACGTAATTTCCCTTTCCCGGGCAATCCGGCCGACCTCCTGCAAAGGCTGAATACTGCCAACCTCGTTATTGGCGTGCATCACGGAGATCAAAATCGTTTTTTCCGTAATGGCCTTCTGCACATCCGCCGGGTCCAGGATGCCGAAGCCGTCCACCGGCAGAAAAGTCACGCGGAATCCCTGTTTTTCCAAGTAATGACAGGTCTCCAGGACGGCGTGATGTTCAATTCCCGTTGTAATTATATGATCGCCTTTCTCCCGGAGGGCCGTGGCCACACCTTTTAGCGCATGATTATCGCTTTCCGTGCCCCCGCTCGTAAAAATAATTTCCTCCGGTGACGCTCCGATAAACAGGGCCACCCTGTCCCGCGCCTCTTCTATCGCCCGCTTCGCTTCCTGACCGAAGGAATGCAGACTGGAAGGATTGCCATAAATTTCCGTGAAGTACGGCAGCATCGCTGCTACTACTTCCGGTTCCATGGGCGTGGTGGCGGCATTGTCGAGATATATACGTTTCATGATCCATCCTTATTTTATATGAAAATCCCCCCCATCCCCCCTTTACCAAAGGGGGGGTTAAGGGGGGATTTTCATGTTTCGTTGTGCCCGTGCCGAGCATGGGGGTTATTTAGTTAACTGTGCCGATCAAATATTATGCGCCAGGGTTGCTTCCGCCTTTTCCTGATTCAGTCTGACTAATTGCTCCAGATTAAAGGAACTCAGGGTTTCGTCAATCTTGCCGCCTAAGAAAACCCAGATGTCGCGACTCGCACAAATGGGAACGCGCGGGCAGGTATTGGTATCCTTGACGCAGTCCACCAGGCAAGACTCGCCCTCTAAGGCATCAACGATCTCTTTAATGTTAATCTCCGCCGGCTGGCGGGACAGGGTGTATCCGCCTCGGGCGCCCCGGCTGGCATTTACCAGGCCAACGCCTTTGAGGGATATCGTAATCTGGCTTAAATACTTCTCCGACATGCCCTCACCCCTGGCGATATCCTTCAAATAAACATAGCCTTGGCCATAATTACGTGCTAAAGCGAGCATAAACCGGACACCGTACCGCGATCGCGTCGAAAGCTTCATAATAAAAATCCCTTTTTCAATTACTACTAATGTTAATATGTTGGTAGTAATTAAACTCTGAAAATAATTTTGTCAAGAAAAATTTTTTACCGACCACTGTTTTCATAAATTTTACCGGCTAATGTATGAGGGGGAGCGGTATGTGACTTGCCCTTTGCATTAAGAGTTGATATGATTTACTCGCTTTCTTATTCGTGAGATGGAATTGACCGCTGCATCTGAAGCGCTGAAACTTATAGAAAAGTATTATCCAAAAAACATGATTAAGCCTGCGACGAAAACCCTGATAGAGGAGCTTTTTGATTGAGCTATATACCGACGACCAAGACGGCAATGATTAGGGCTAAAAAACAACAATGGGAAGTGCCGTTTTTCGATTTCGTGGATGATTTCCGGTATTGCCGGAATTTATCTCTGCTTCTTCCCGAACGGTTTGCGCTTGATTCCCCACGCTTGGATGCGTTATTGGCTTCGACTGAAAATATTTGTGCGGTGAGTTGAAGATGACAACACCGGGTTTGTCCTGCGAAGTGCCCGGGTTATCAGAACCCTGGTTTGTCGCGGAGATTGAAAACATCAAGGCGTTTGCCATTGTGCAAAGCCCCGTGTTTTTCAGGAGACGAAATATCTTTGTTTTGGAGAATTTTTTAAGCAGGGTTTAATAAAAAACCCGCATTAAGGGGTGAACATGGAAAGGAACTTGAAGATTGATGGCAAAGCAAAACCTGACTGTTGAACTCAGGCGCCTGTTGAAGAATGCCGAGATCGTGGAGACACCTCTGCCGCTCACGCCGGAAATCCGTCTTTACCTGCTGCGCCATGACTACCGGCAGGAAGACCTGACGGATGAAGAACGGTGCGTGCTCATGGATGAGCCGCCTTTCTGGGCCTTTTGCTGGTCAAGCGGGCAGGTGCTGGCCAGATGGCTCCGCGACTTTGGGGAGGGACTGGCCGGAAAAAGGGTTTTGGATTTTGGCTCCGGATCCGGCATTGCGGCCATCGCCGCTGCCTTATCCGGCGCCCGCGAAGTCATCGCTCTGGACACAGACCCGCTCTCCCGCAGGGCAATCGAGGCCAATGCCGAACTGAACAGTGTAACCGTCACCCCGGCAGCGAATCTGGATTCCCTAAGAGGTGATTTTGATATCCTTCTGGCCGCCGATGTCCTCTATGACCGAAACAACTTGCAACTTCTGGATATCTTTATTGAACGTTCAAAGCTGGTGGTGGTGGCCGATTCAAGGGTCAAGGAACTCCCGGCGCCCTATGCCAAGATTGGCTGCGGAATGGCCATAACCTGCCCAGATCTTGATGAACCAGAGGAATTCCGGCATGTTGCCATCTTTACCGCCGAGCGAATCAGGGAGAGCCACTCACTGTGAATTAATCAGTGGCAGCCCCCTCCCCAATAATTAGAGGACCGGAAAGATGAAATATTTCGATACGGAAGGCGTTATCATCAAGAGCTGGTGCGACAACCCGGAAGGAAATGCCCTTGCACAGGCTAAGAATCTGGCCAACCTGCCGTTCATCTTCAGGCAGGTCTGTCTCATGCCCGACACCCACGAAGGCTACGGGATGCCCATCGGCGGCGTCATTGCCACGAGTGCGGTGGTGATTCCCAATGCCGTCGGCGTTGATATCGGCTGTGGAATGCTGGCGACCGGAACGAACCTGACGGGAATCGCTTTACCGACGCTCAAGAAAATCCTGGGCAAAATCAGGGAAACTGTTCCCGTCGGCTTCGACCACCAGAAAAAAGCCCAGGACGAAAGTTTGATGCCGCAGATGGAAGATCCGGACCTGTATCCGGAGGTGAACCGCCAATACCGCTCCGCGTGCAAGCAGATCGGAACCCTGGGCGGCGGCAACCACTTCATCGAAATCCAGCAAGGATCAGACGACCGTATCTGGTTTATGATCCATTCGGGAAGCCGGAATATCGGGCTCAAGGTGGCCAGCCGCTATAACCAGACGGCCATTGCCTTGAACGAGCGCTGGCATTCCGTTGTCCCGAAGAAATGGGAGCTGGCCTATCTGCCCATGGAAACGGATGAGGCAAAGACATACCTGCGGGAGATGCGTTACTGTCTGGAATTTGCCCTTGCCAATCGCAAACTGATGGCCGACCGGGTGCGAACAGCCTTCCGCGCGGAAATACCGGAGGTGGAATTTGATGAACCCATTAATATTCATCATAATTATGCAGCATTCGAGCATCATTTCGGCAAGAACGTCATCGTCCACCGGAAAGGCGCAACATCGGCGCGGGAGGGAGAGATGGGCATCATCCCCGGCTCCCAGGGAACGGCCAGCTATATTGTCAGAGGGAAGGGAAATCCCGAGAGTTTCATGAGCTGCTCCCACGGCGCCGGCCGTAAAATGGGAAGAAAAGCGGCCATCAGGACCCTCGATCTGGAAGCGGAAAAAAAGATCCTCGACGACAAGGGGATTCTCCATGCCATCCGCGGCAAGCAGGACCTCGAAGAAGCGGCCGGCGCCTATAAGGACATTGATGTGGTGATGGAGGAACAGCAGGATCTCGTGGATATCGTCGCCAGGCTGGAACCCCTGGCGGTGATTAAAGGTTGACCGGGTGATGATGATTTTAGTAACGTAGGGTTAATCAGGAGAAATTATGGATGAATTTAGAGTGCCGGCAAGCGAGATTCTGGCGCGCCGGGAAAAGATCCAGCAGGAAATGCAGAAAAGAGACATTGAAGGGATTCTGGTCGGTCAACAGGTAGATCTGTTTTACTTCACCGGCACCGCACAGAATGGCTGGCTCTACATCCCCGCCGCGGGTGAGCCGCTATTACTCATCAAGAAATACCTGCCGAGGGCTTTAAAGGAATCATCGCTCAAACAGATCTTAGGGGTTGATTCTGTCAAGGAAATCCCGGGGTTGATCGCTGATTATTACGGCCGGCTACCGGGGGTCATGGGTCTCGAATTTGATGTAATGCCCGTCAAGCAATTCCATTTTTACCAGTCCCTCTTTGCCATCCGGAAATTCGTGGATGCCTCGGCCGGTATCCTGAAAACGCGCGCCATCAAATCGGCGTGGGAAATCGAGCAGATGGAAAAGACGGCGGCCTTGTCGCGGGACACCTTTGCCTACGCTCAGGAAACACTGCAACCCGGCTTTACGGAGCTGGAATTTGCCGGAATGATGGAGACCTTTTCCCGCAAGCATGGCCACGGCGCCCAGCTCCGGATCAGGGATTATCAAACCCTGGCCTATCCCGGACATATCCTGAGCGGCAGAAGCGGCGGCATCGTCGGTCTGATAGATTCACCCGCCACGGGAGAAGGAACTTCGGCTGCCTACCCCACTGGGCCGGGGCGCAAACTCTTGGCTGCCGATGAGCCGATCATGATTGACTTCGGGACGGTAGTGAACGGCTATCACATTGACGAAACAAGATTCTTTGCCATCGGTTCCATGCCGGAGCGCGCCAAGCAGGCCTGCCTGGCCGCCATGGAGATACACGATGAAATTTTGGAACGGGCAACGCCGGGCACTGCCGTCTCCGAACTGTTTCAATTCTCCGTTTCCCGGGCGGCAGCTCTGGGTTACGAAGAACAATATCTTGGCCCTCCGGGATACAAGGTTGTCTTCATCGCCCACGGTGTCGGGCTGGAACTCGTGGAACCGCCGTACATCGCTCAAGGACGATCAGATTTGCTTGAAGTCGGCATGACCTTCGCCCTGGAACCAAAGCTGGTTTTCGAAGGAGAATTTGCCGCAGGTATTGAAAGTGTCTTTGTGGTTACGGAAAAGGGAGGCCGCCTGATAAGCAAGACGCCCGTGGAGATATTTATCGTGGACAGATAATCTTCATAAGCTGGCGCACGAAAAAAAACAGGCAGACTGCCTGAACAGTCTGCCTGCAGATACAAATCTGACGCAAAGAAAACTACTTCGGTGGCAGCGGGGTACCGAGAACTGCCGCAAAATTAGCCTCGTTCACCAGCCCGCCTTCGGCAATGAGCTGACGGTTCTTGATGAAATCAATGGTATCCTTGCCCGTGATCTTCTTCGTGTTGAAGGCGCCGAAGCCGAGGAAGGCCTCGCCCATCATGTTGGTGGCCAGCCAGTACCGGTGATCGTTCTTCATGGTATCCCAGTAGGATTTCTTCTTCTGCCTGATACCGTCAATAGACTTCATGACGCAGCCCGGGAAGAGGTTCGCGAAGATCCACACGATCTTGTCCACTTCGGCATCGAGGAGGGAGAAGTCATAGTCGTTATTCTTCAGTTTATCGTTTACCCACGTCCGCGCCTGTTTGGCCTCGTCGCCGGTCTTGTTTTCGCCATATACGATCTCACCGTCTTTTACGTAGGTCTCGGTAATAACCTGCGGGTTCCGTACCCATTTGCCCTTGTCGTCTTTAAGGACCGGCACAACCTTGCTGATCAGGTTCTTCGCCTTCATCTTGTAGGCAGACCACATCTCGCAGGAAACGCAGTTCCACATGGCATCTTCAGCGGAGAGGAACCAGGGGAGAAAATCGGATGAACCGCCCACCGGGGCAGAACCGTGTCTCGGACCTGCCTGGCCGTAAATCGCCAAGTCAGAGGAGATGGCGATATCACAGGCCAGACCGATTTCCTGGCCGCCTGCAACTCTCATCCCGTTGACCCGGCAAATTACGGGTTTCTTGCACATCAGGATGGAGTCCACCATGTTGTTGAAAAGCTCCATATAGGAACCGTATTCTTCGGGCCTCATGCTGTAATATTCGGAGTATTCCTTGGTATTGCCGCCAGTACAGAAGGCGTTGGGTCCCGTACCCGTGAAGATCGTAGCGACCACTTCGCGATCCGTCGAGGAGTTCTCAAAACAGGCGATGACACCCTTTACCATCTCGGTGGTATAGGAGTTGTACTGGGCCGGGTTGTTCAGCGTGATCCAGGACGTAAACAGCCCCGGAACTACGTTACCCTTGGGGTCTTTAAGGGGTTTCTTCTCATAAGTTACGCAGGGCGCCGTTGTTCCCCAGTGGTTAGAGCCGTGCCTGTCGTGATCCTTTTTGCCATGTTCTCTGGGCATCCATTCTAAAGCCATAATTTTTCCTCCTGATAGGTTTTATTTGTACACAAAAAATTACCGTCATTCCGGTTTACGCCGGAATGACGACAGTGATCAAAAATCGGGTGTCAGCACGATCCGCTTGGCAGGTGAGCCGGCCTTGTGGACGTCCGCAAAGGTCTGGGCAATCGTGCTCATGGGCCTCTTCTCCACGAAGGGTTCCATATCTATCTTCTTCGTCAGGATCATATCCAGCACAATGGGATAATACTCGGGCAGACATCCCCAACTGCCGATAATATCGGCGTCAAAGGCCATCAGCCGGCCGATGGCGTACTCCGTCTTGGCCATGCCGAAACCAACTACAATCAGCTTGCCGGTGAAGCCTAAGAGCGCCAGCGCAATCTCCTGCCCTCCCTTGACACCGGTTATCTCGAAGATCTTCCAGCCGAAGTTCGGCAGGTCCTTGCCTTTGCAAAGTTCACGAAATTCCTTGGAAATGGCGTTGGCATCCTTGTCCGTAGAGTTGATAACGAAATCCGCCCCGTATTTCAGTGATCTCTCCAATTTCTCCTTATTGCGTGCGATCCCGATGACGGTCTTCGCCCCCAGGGCCTTCGCCACCTGTCCCATGTACTGACCAACGCCACCGGTAATACCGATTACGATCACGTTGTCGCCGGGCTGCAAGTCAGCTCTCTTAGCCGCCTGATAAGGCGTCGTGGCGGCATCGGCTACGACAGCCAAGTTGGCGAGGGGAATGCTGCCCCTGTTTTTAACTTCGCAGAGATCAACGCTGGGAACCGGGATGTGGCTGGAAAAGCCGCCGTAAACGCCCAGGCTGTTGCCCGGCATCTTCTGAGCCAGGCATCTGTTGCCCCGGCCTGTTTTACAGAGCAAACATTGACGGCAAGGCATAACCGCGGGGATAATAACCTCTTTGCCGATCCACTTTGCGTCACCCGCCACGACCGTGCCCGATATCTCATGGCCCAGTGTCAGGGGAGGTTTCGATACGGTGGGAACGCCGTCGTAAAAATATCCCAGATCCGTGTGGCACACACCACAGCCTGCAACTTCCACCAATACCTCTCCGGCCTTCAACACCGGCACAGGTAACTCCGCTTTTTCGATTTTCCCTGGTGTGACTTCCCCCGTCTCCTTGTTACGCGAGGTTGGTTGGACCATTTGCCAAGTCAAGATTTTGTCCGGTACATTTGCCATATTGTTCCTCCTTTCAAATCAAGATAATTCTATTCTGGCTATGTTATAACTACAAAATGATTAGCTTGTCAATACTTTTTAATGAAAAACTATCTTTTACCATTCACCGCCTTGTAAGCCTGCACAAACCTCCCCACCAGCACCCCCACATCCTGCCGAATCACGTTCAGACTGCCGATATTAGCCAGCCCCGTGATACTGAGCGACCAGGTAGCCGCCAGCGTTTTTACCTGCGGATTGGCCTCCAGCGCAGCTAACTGACGTAATTCCAGTTTGATATCGTAGGCATACCAGTACTTCTCCGTCTCATGAGTATTGACGTTGACACAAAGCGCAGGCCGGCCGGGGATTGCGAGCCAGTCATTGCCCTCCATAACCCGTATCCCGTTTTCCCGCAGCCTCTGCTCCACATCGCGGCGAATCTGCGCGCCGCTCAGCCCGAACTTGGCGGCATACTTCTGCACATTGGGCTGCACCTCCTCCACGACCACTCTAAACCCCGGAATCCCGACCAGCGTCTCCCGGCTGACCTCCGAATCCTCGGCAAACCCCGTTACACAACACAAGGATAACAACAATCCGATTACCAAGAATCCCAATAAATGTTTCCTTATCATCTTCCCTCCCCATCTTCCTTAGCTTAAAGCTTAAATCTGTTTGTCACCCTCCTCATAATGCTTAACATACTTTTTTAGCAAATTCCGCACCTTGCTGTCATTCTGCCGGGATGTTTCCTGCAGCGCCGTTTGAAATTCCGCCAGGATGCCCTCAATCTGTTCCCGATTGTAGCCATTTGGATTGCGGGCCGTGAAGATCTTTTCGTGACGGGTGGCGTCAGTGCCTTCCTCAGCCGTCAGTATCTCTTCGAAGAGCTTTTCCCCCGGCCGCAGTCCCACAACATCAATATCCACATCCTTGTATGGCTCCAGACCGTGGATACGGATCAATCCCTCGGCAAAATCGGTGATTCTGACCGGTTTCCCCATATCCAGCACCATGACCTCACCGCCCCGGCCAATAACCGCCGCCTGCAGAACCAGGGTAACCGCCTCGGGGATCGTCATGAAGTAACGCTTCATATCGCGATGGGTAACAGTCAGGGCCTCGCCATGCCGCAACTGATCCAGAAACATGGGCAGGACGCTCCCCCGGCTGCCCAAAACATTCCCAAACCGCACCGACACAAATTGGGTTCCTCCGCTCGCATTCATCGCCTGACAAATATACTCCGCCACCCGCTTCGTCGCCCCCATGACGCTTGTCGGCCGCACCGCCTTATCCGTTGAAATCATGACGAATTTCTCTACATCATGCGCCGCCGCCGCCTTTGCCAGCTCATAAGTCCCGAAGACGTTGACCTTGACCGCCTCTTTGGGATTGTACTCCATCATGGGGACATGCTTGAGCGCTGCCGCATGGAATACGATCTGCGGCGCCAGCTCCCGGAATATCTCCTCCAACCGTAGCCGATCCCGGATGTCGCCGTTGGCATAATTAATCCGGTCTGCCAGGTGGGGAAAACGCCGCTGCAATCTAATCCCCAGATTGTGCAATTCCGTCTCATCGCTGTCAAAAAGGATCAGGCGGCCCGGCTGGAAGGCGCAGACCTGCATGACGATCTCGGCACCGATTGAGCCGCCGGCGCCCGTAACGAGAACCACCTTCCCTGCGATGAAACCCTCCAGCGCCGACGAATCCACGGTCACCGACTGCCGCCCGATGAGGTCTTCAATGCTGATCTCCTCGAGCCCCTTGACATTCAACTCCGGCTTATTGAAATTGTAGATGCGCGGGATTACCTTGATGTCCAGCACCCGCGATTTCCGCGCCGCCTCGTACAACAGCCGCAGCGCTTTATGGTCCAGGGAGGGAATGGCGATGATGATCGCCTCGATACGTTCCGACGCAATAACGTCCGACAATTGCGCCGTCCTGCCGAACACCTTCAGATTGCGCAGATAGGTGCCCACTTTCATGTCATCGTCGTCTAAGAGCCCCACGGGCCGGTACAAATCGTACCCCTGCCGGGCCATATCCCGCAGGATCATCTCCCCAGCATTACCGGCCCCGATAATCAGGGTGCGCTTCCCCTGCTTCGACATCCCCTTTTCCCGGAAGACTTCCATGTACAGACGCTTGGAAATCCGCAGGCCCGAGACGAGAAACAGGGAAATCACGCTGTCGGCAAAGATCACGCGTTTCGGGAAGTTGGCAATGGTCAGTTCCGGTATGGGCAGATTGGGAAGACTCAGGATGATAAGAACGCAACCGGCCACGAACAGGGCCATCACGATGTGGATCATGTCATAGAGGCCAACATACCGCCAGGTGATCTTGTAAACACGAAAGAACCACAAAAATACGAGTTTCAAGGCCAGGAAATACGGCAGCACCTCAATGATAAGAGCCGGATAGCCGATGTTGACACTGAAATCAAAGTGGAAAAGAAAGGCAATGTATAAAGAAAGATAAAATAAAATTATATCGGACAGAAAAAAGAAGAGAAACTTTTTCCAGGCTGTAGGGTGTAGAAGGCTTTGAATCATTAGTTTTATTCTCCCAAGAGCCATTCAATGACATCCAAAAGCTCTTGCCGAATTTCCCTATTAAATTTCCAACGATCTATCATTCATAGTCCTTGGGCACTCCACAGATCATAACCATAGGCTCCTGTGCAGATGTGTTTTTATACTGATGTTTTTCATCCGGTAGCACCAACACAAAGTCCCCCTTTTTGACAGGTCGCTCTTCACCAGTCTCAGTGATAACAGCCCCGTTACCGTCAATGACATAATTCAAATGTTCAAACGGATGGACATGATAAGGGGTATGTCCTCCTGGCATGATCGTAAAGACGCGAATAGAAACATGCGGCGTACCGTCAGCTTTTGATATAGGCATCTGTTTCCACACATCTTTTGCTCCCTCCATCGCCATCCTTGTTTTTTCCATATCGCCAATTCTAGTGATTTTCATGGTTATCCCCCATATTCATGTCCTGTTTATTCCTATCAACCAATCCCTTCAGCCTTTTCCCTACCTTAAAGAACGGCAGATTCTTTGGTCGCACCTTATATATTTAATGATCTTGATTTATTGCGAATGATATGACTAAGTTGACCGATAAGTCAATAGAAATTGACATTGGGATCAAAGCGCTGATAACAGCGACCAGCCATCACACTGCTATTGATCGGCTTGCGTTACCAAGAACCCAGCCCGGGCGCGCAAAAAACCTTGCGCCGATTAGCTTTTCGTTTATATGAAAATCCCCCCCATCCCCCCTTTACCAAAGGGGGGTTAAGGGGGGATTTTCATGTTTCGTTGTGCCCGCGCCGGGCATGGGTGTTGGTCAAAGGAATTGTTATTTAGGATTTCTCACACCAGGGGTTCCAGATTAAGACTGTTTCCTGTCAGGGCGGCATTCGCGACACGGAGCCGGTTCTCTTCCCCATATACAGCCACTATGCCTGACGCCGCCGCTTCTTCCAGATAGTGGGAAATATCGTCTCCCAGATGCGCTTCCTCCATAGCCAGTATTTTGCGCCTCAGGCTGGATCTTGCCTCGTCGTCCAGGCCGGCAAAATCTCTGATCATCGCTACGTAACCCCGTGTTGACGGATCCATCGGCCTATCCAGCGCGCCTATGGTGCCGATAATGGCTTTTTCCATATCTTCACGAGCAGGTCGGCTGCCAGTCATGAATGTCTGTACGTTACGGTAGACCTGCAGAGTTTCCACGATATGGGGATCACGGTAAGAAAGAAAGGCAAAAAGACCGCTCGCGGGGTCGTACTGACACATGCCCCCGTAAGCGCCGCCCTGGACACGGATATGCTTGTAAAGATAGCCGTTGGACAGCAACCGGGACGCTACGAGCAGTGAAGCGGCCCGGGGGTCGGCGTAACCGGGGGCCTTGAAGGCCTTGGCCACATAAGAGACTTCCGTGGGGATAGCGATACCCAGATTGATGGGAACAAAACAGGAGGGGGCGGCAGGGCGGGCAGTGTAAGGCACGCCGCCTTCTCCCCGGCCCGGCAATTGTGAAAGGAGAGCGGCCGTGGCCTGCGACAATATAGCCAGGCCCTCCTGATCGGCAGTCATGTTCAGCGTCAGTCTCTCGGGGCGGAAAACCAGCTTGCGCAGATGATCAAGCTTTTCCGCCAGGTCATTATGGCCGCCTTTACCTGTCCCGGCGATGCCGTTCATGAAGCCAAGTTGCGTCCGGCCGTGCCACTGTTCATCACGGCAGGCGGGAAGGGAGAGCGCGGCGGCGGCGGTACGTTTGGCAAAAATATGCCCGGAAGGGACTATGGAGGCATGGAGGCCATTCTTTCTTGCCGCAATCAAATCATACATCCGGTCTTGCTGGGAAAGATCTCCGGCAGTGAGGATATCGGTCAAAATTTTCACGGCTTCCTCCACATTGCGGTAAAGGGCCTTGACTTGAAAGATCATCTTTTGCCAGTTTCCGTCCCCGGCGGCGTTGTTAGCGGCTGCCAGGTGGCAGGAGAGGCCGCCGGCCTTCAGGGCGATCCTTTTGGCCATTGCCTCGTAATCCAGCCCCGCCGCCCCCATGCTGGTCGTCAGTTTGCCCAGCAGGGGCAGATAGAGCTGCAAGTCCTCGGGAATGTCGCTCACATCGAAAGCCATATCCAGGTAGGCAATCCCGTTGGTGAAAATGTCGTGCCTCAACACCGGCACGCCTTGCAGCAGGCTTTTTTCGGTAGGGATTTTGTCTGTTTCCCGGGAGAGTTCGCTGATCTTCAGCCGGGGCAGGGTGGCGGCCACCTCCGGGGTATCGGGTTCCGTCTGAAAACGGCGCAGGGCGACTGCATCGGTGCGGATTTTCTCCAATTCCTGAGAAGACAAGGAAGCCTTCAGATCGGCCATCTTTTGCCGGAATGCCGTCTCCCGCTCCTCAAGCAGCGTGCTGCTCGGTTCGAGAATAGACAGCACGCGGTGGCGATTATCAATGAGCCATGATTTTATCATCTCCTGGAAGACAGCCGGATTCTCAGCCCAGCGTTTGCGCACCTGCCGAATAGCCAGGGGGAAGTTAAGCCCAGCCAGCGGATCGCCGCCATAGAGCCAGGTATGGTAGGCCCCGCCCATCAGGATAATCCCGTAAGGCATGGAAGTGCGCGAAATCTCCTTGCCGTGGAATTCCACCTGGTGGATGGTGCCTTCGACAAGTTCCGGGTCGAAGCCGTCGGCGTAAATCTTCTGCAAAGTTTCCATGATCAGTGCCTCGATCAGCGGCGCCTGGTCAGTTTCCGTCCCCCGCAAGCCGACCGCAAAGACCATTTGCTTGAAGTCGGCTTCCAGACCCGTGACCGGCGACAGATCCTCGCCCAAATGAGAATCAATCAACGCCTTGCGCAGCGGCCCGGCTGAACTCCCCACGAGCATGGCGCAGGCGATTTTCAGCAGGAGAGCCGTTTCGATGTCCGTATTTTCCGCCAGCATCCAGGCGCAATTGACGGTTGTCTTGCGGACTGCTGTTTCTTCCTTGCCCAGAGGATAGACGCCTCTCAAGTAATCCGGCTTTTCCCGCTTCTCTTGACTGACGATCAGGGAATCCACGGCGGTCTTGCCAAAGCCGCGAAACATCTCTGCGAGAAACTGCAAATGATCTTCGGTGGTTATATCGCCGTACAAAAAGATACGGGCGTTACTCGGCGAATAGTACGAGCGATGGAAGGCCTTGAACTGTTCATAGGTGAGCGAGGGGATGACCTCGGGATTGCCGCCCGAATCATGAACGTAGGTGTTGTCGGGGAAAAGGCTTTCCTGGATCGCCTTGAACATCAGGGTATCGGGCGAAGAATAGGCCCCCTTCATTTCATTGTAGACAATGCCGGAGATGGTCAGTTCACTTTCCGGATTATCGGGATCGGTAAATTCCAGATGGTGCCCCTCCTGGTAAAAACTTTCCTTCAGGAGCCGGGGCCTCAAGACGAGATCGGTATAGACACGGGCCAGATTAAAGAAATCGTTGCGCACCTGGCTCGCTACGGGATAAATGGTTTTATCGGGATAGGTAAAGGCGTTGATGAAGGTCTGGAGGCTTCCCTTGAGCAACTCGTTGAAGGCATCCTTGAGCGGAAACTTCTCGGACCCGGCCAGTACCGAATGTTCCAGAATGTGCGGAACCCCCGTGGAATCGGTGGGCGGGGTGCGAAAGCCGATGGCGTAGAGATTTTCCGGGTCGTCGCAGTGGAGGTGCAGTACCTTGGCCCCCGTATTAACATGTTCCATTTCATAGGCCGTGACGCGGATATCCTCTATCTGCTCCACCCGCAACACATTAAAGCCGTGCCGCTGCCCACCGGCCGCCATAGTGGGGGGAGGACAATTATTTTTCCGGGTCATTGTGTGCTCCTTAGCAAGTTAGAAATTGTTTCCAACGGAAAACAATTTCGTTAACGCGCGAGCCTCTTGCAAAAAGAGGGATGATTTATTTTTACCAAAAAATGCAAAATAACATATTGTAATTATTGACCTTCAAGGTATTTCCTGGTATAGTTTTGTAACCAGCAAAACGGAACCGAAGAGGATGCCATGAAGGTCGTGGAAAAGGTATCATGGTTGATGGGGCGTGTCCAAGAGAATTTATTCCCCCATCTGAACCAATGCTTGAAGACACCACTTACCGCCCAGGAGGAACGCTTGGTATCTATCCTGGAGATTGTG